>DASVBE010000183.1:0-8273 GCA_036375995.1 Streptosporangiaceae bacterium
CCGCCGCGCTGAACCCGGCACGCTCAGCCCGGGCGCGGCCGGCGTCAGCTAGCGGGGGAGAGGCGGATCCGCACGGTCTCGCCGTCGCCGGCCGTAACCGGCTCGCCGGCCTGCGGATCGCTGTCCAGCCCGTCCGGGGCCACCAGGTCCACGGCCACCGCCAGGGTCTCGCCGGCCACCAGGTCGCGGTGCGTGCGCAGCGCGTCCTGGGCGGCCGCCGAAGCGGCGATGACCAGGCTGATCCGGTCGGTCACGGCCAGGCCCGCGGCCCGGCGGGCCTGCTGCACGGCGCGGATCACGTCCCGGGCCAGGCCCTCGGCCGCCAGTTCCGGGGTGACCTCGGTGTCCAGCACCAGGAACCCGCCGCCGGGCAGGGGGGAGGCCGCCCCGCTGCCGTCGGCCAGCACGGTTTCCACGCTGTACTCGCCCTCGGTCAGCTCGACCCCGCCGCAGGTCACCACCCCGGCCGGGGACTGGGTCCAGTCGCCGGACTTGCTGGCCCGGATCACCGACTGGACGTCCTTGCCCAGCCGCGGGCCCGCGGCCCGGGCGTTCACGGTCAGCCGCCGCTGCAGGCCGATCCGCTGCGCGTCCGCGTCCTCGGTGTCCAGCAGCGTCACCTCGCGCACGTTCACCTCGCTGGCGATCAGCGCGGTGAAGTCGGCCAGTGCCTCGGCGTCGGCGGCGACCACGGTCAGCTCCGGCAGCGGCTGGCGCACTCGCAGGCCGCTGGCCTTGCGCAGCGCGGCGGCGGCCGAGCACACCTCGCGGGCCCGGTCCATGGCGGCCACCAGGCCCGGGTCGGACGGCAGCGCCGAGACATCCGGCCAGTCGGCCAGGTGCACCGACCGCCCGCCGGTCAGGCCCCGCCAGATCTCCTCGGCGGCCAGCGGCAGCAGCGGCGCCGCCACCCGGCAGGTGATCTCCAGCGCGGTGTACAGGGTGTCGAACGCCTGCCTGGTCACCGCGGCGTCCGCGCCCGCGGTGTCCCAGAACCGCTCCCGCGACCGCCGGATGTACCAGTTCGTCAGCACGTCCACGAACGCCCGCAGGTTGTCGCAGGCGGCGGCTACCTCGTAGTGGTCCAGCTGCCGGGCCGTGGTCTCGGCCAGCACCCGGACCTTGGCCAGCAGGTACTGGTCCAGCAGGTCGGGCGACGACGTCGCCGGCGACGCCTCGTACCCGGCCGCGTTGGCGTACAGCGAGAAGAAGTACCAGCTGTTCCACAGCGGGATCAGCACCTGCCGGACGCCCTCGCGGATGCCCTGCTCGGTGACGACCAGGTTGCCGCCGCGCAGGATCGGCGAGGACATCAGGAACCAGCGCATCGCGTCCGCGCCGTCCCGGTCGAACACCTCGCGCACGTCCGGGTAGTTCCGCAGCGACTTGGACATCTTCTGGCCGTCCGAGCCAAGCACGATGCCGTGGCTGACGCAGGCCTCGAACGCGGGCCGCCCGAACAGGGCCGCGGCCATGACGTGCATGGTGTAGAACCAGCCGCGGGTCTGCCCGATGTACTCCACGATGAAGTCGCCGGGGAAGTGGTCCTCGAACCACTTGGCGTTCTCGAACGGGTAGTGCACCTGCGCGAACGACATCGAACCGGACTCGAACCAGCAGTCCAGCACGTCGCTGACCCGGCGCATCACCGACGTGCCGGTCGGGTCGTCCGGGTTCGGCCGGGTCAGCTCGTCGATCGCGGGCCGGTGCAGGTCGGTGACCTCCACGCCGAAGTCCGCCGCCAGCTCGGCCAGCGACCCGT
This sequence comes from Streptosporangiaceae bacterium, assembly GCA_036375995.1. Classification (GTDB taxonomy): domain Bacteria; phylum Actinomycetota; class Actinomycetes; order Streptosporangiales; family Streptosporangiaceae; genus DASVBE01. The sequence goes on from DASVBE010000183.1 coordinate 1,763, forward strand.
ACACGTCCACCCGCGGATACCGCGGGTCGTCGGACTTCCACACCGGGATCGGGCTGCCCCAGAACCGGTTCCTGCTGATCGACCAGTCCCTGGTGTTCTCCAGCCACTTGCCGAACTGCCCGTGCTTGACGTGCTCAGGCACCCAGGTGATCTGCTCGTTCAGCTTGAGCATCTCGTCCCTGATCGCGGTGGTGGCCACGAACCACGAGGTGACCGCCATGTAGATGAGCGGCTTCCGGCACCGCCAGCAGTGCGGGTACGGGTGCTCGTAGGTCTCCCGGCGCAGCAGCACGGTGCCCTCGGTGACCGACCCGGCGTCCGCCGTCTCGCCCGGCGCGGCCGCGGTCCTGGCCTTCAGGTGGTCGATGATGGCCAGGTTGGCGTCGAAGACGTGCATCCCGGCGTAGTCGCTGACCGGGAAGACGAACTTCCCGTCCGGCCCGACCGGCACCACCGGGACGATCCCGTGCTGGTCGGTGAGCAGCTTGTCCTCCTCACCGAACGCGGGCGCGATGTGCACCGCTCCGGTGCCGTCCGCGGTCGTCACGTAGTCCGCGTGCAGCACCCGGTGCGAGCCCGGGTGGCCGAGGAAGTAGCTGAACGGCGGGGTGTAGCGCAGCCCGACCAGCTCCGCGCCCTTGAGCCTGCGCACGATCCGGGACTCCGCGTCCTCACCCAGCTCGCGGGCGTAGGCCGGCAGCCGGGCCTTGGCCAGCAGGTAGCGCTCGGCCCGCCCGGTCACGTCCGACTCGACCACCACGTAGTCCACGTCCCGGTGCACGGCCATCGCCAGGTTGGACGGCAGCGTCCACGGCGTGGTCGTCCAGACCAGCGCCAGCTCGCCGGTCTCCAGCCGCAGCCCGACCGTGACCGCCGGGTCCTTCCGCAGCTGGTAGACGTCGTCGTCCATGCGCAGCTCATGCGCGGATAGCGGGGTCTCGTCGTTCCAGCAGTACGGCAGGCAGCGGAAGCCCTCGTAGGCCAGGCCGTTGGAGTGCAGCTGCTTGAACGCCCACATGACGCTTTCCATGTAGGACAGGTCCAGCGTCTTGTAATCGTGCTCGAAATCGACCCAGCGGGCCTGCCGGGTGACGTAATCCCGCCATTCCTGGGTGTAGCGCAGCACCGACTGGCGGCACGCGTCGTTGAACTTCGCGATGCCGAGCTCGTCGATTTCCTCTTTGGTCTTGATGCCCAGCTGGGCCATGGCCTCCAGCTCGGCCGGCAGCCCGTGGGTGTCCCACCCGAACCGGCGCTCCACCCGGCGGCCGCGCATCGTCTGGTAGCGCGGGATCAGGTCCTTGACGTAGCCGGTGAGCAGGTGGCCGTAATGGGGGAGGCCGTTGGCGAACGGCGGCCCGTCGTAGAAGACGAACTCGTTCTCGCCGTTCTCGCCGGACGGCCGGTTCTCCACCGAGGCGCGGAACGTGTCGTCGGCGTCCCAGTAGGCCAGCACCGCTTCCTCGATCTGCGGGAAGCGCGGGCTGGCTGGCACGCCGCCGGGGGAGTCGCCGGCGGACGCCTTCGGGTAGCTCATCGGGAGTGGGTCCTTCGCGGTCGGTCGTTGGCCGAACACCTGCGAGGACGAAAGCGCCCGGGAGCCATCCCGGGCGGCACCGCGGTACCACCTCGCTTGCCGCGCAACCCCGGCCCGCTGGGACCGGCGGCACGGCCGCTTCATTCACAGGCTGTAACGGGCCCGCCCGCCCGGTTCTAGTAAGGCGCCTGCTTGCCGGACTGCACAGCGCCCGTTCTTCCGGAGGCTCACCGGTGATAGCCGGATCATCGCCGTAGTGGCTTCAGCGTACCGGGGCCGCGGCGCAGCCGCGACGTAATACCCGCCGGGGGAGCCGGCCGGAGTACGGCGCCCGCTCCCCGGCTGCCGTAATCCATCCTGACGGGGCTGACACCCCCGCGTGGCATGCTGGGGAACGTGACCAGCAGGCCCACCGCGCAGCAGAGGCTGCGTGACCTGGCGCGGCTGCGCCGGGTCCGTGACCGGATCGACCGTGACTACACCCAGCCGCTGGACGTCGAGGCGCTGGCCCGCGGCGAGCATATGTCGGCCGGGCACCTCAGCCGCGAGTTCAAGGCGGCCTACGGCGAATCGCCGTACGGCTACCTGATGACCCGCCGTATCGAGCGGGCGATGGCGCTGCTGCGCCGCGGCGACCTGTCCGTGACCGACGTCTGCTTCGCGGTCGGCTGCTCGTCGCTGGGCACCTTCAGCACCCGGTTCACCGAGCTGGTCGGCGTGCCGCCGAGCACCTACCGCAGGCTCGCCGCGAGCGAGGCCGAAGACGTCGAGACCGAGGGCATGCCGCCGTGCGTCGCCAAGCAGGTCACCCGACCGATCAGGAATCAAGAAGCGCGCCTCACGGAGCGTCACCTAGCCTGACCGGCATGGACATCAGCATTCAGGCGAGCTTCCTGCCGCACAGCGACCCGGAAGAATCCCTCGCCTTCTACCGTGACACGCTCGGCTTCGAGCTCCGCCAGGACGTCGGGTACGGCGGCATGCGCTGGCTCACGGTCGGCCCCAAGGGCCAGCCCGGGACGTCCATCGTGCTGTACCCGCCGGGCGCCGACCCCGGCATCACCGACGACGAGCGCCGCACGATCACTGAGATGATGGCCAAGGGCACCTACGCCATCATCCTGCTGGCGACCGGGGATCTCGACGGCGCCTTCGACCGGCTGCAGGCCAGCGGCGCCGAGGTGGTCCAGGAGCCGACCGAGCAGCCGTACGGCGTGCGCGACTGCGCCTTCCGCGACCCCGCGGGCAACCTCATCCGCATCAATGAGATCCGCTGAACGGGGCGCCCGATGTGCGACCCGCGGCACCTGTACGAACGGCACCGAAGAGGAGTGACCATGACCAGCTCAGCCACTGCGGGCATCAAGACCGTGCTGCACCCGGTAACCGACCTGGGCAAGGCCAAGGCGGTATACACCGCCCTGCTCGGCCAGCCGCCCGCCCATGACGCCGGCTACTACGTCGGCTACGACGTGGCCGGCCAGCACATCGGGCTGGTGCCCAGCGGCGGCCAGCAGGGCATGACCAGCCCGGTGGCCTACTGGCACGTCCCGGACATCGAGGCGAAGCTGGCCGAGGTCACCGCCGCAGGCGGCACGGTCAGGGAGTCCCCGCGCGATGTCGGCTGGGGCCGCATTGTCGCGACCTTCACCGACCCCGACGGCAACGTGCTTGGCCTGCTCCAGGACCCGCAGGGCTGATGAGCGACGCAGCGGCGCCGGCCCGCCACCCGGCAGACACGCACGGCCTGATCCGGGTGCACGGCGCGCGGGTGAACAACCTGCGGGACATCAGCATCGAGATCCCGAAGCGCCGCCTGACCGTGTTCACCGGCGTGTCGGGCTCGGGGAAGAGCTCGCTGGTGTTCGGCACGATCGCGGCCGAGTCGCAGCGGCTGATCAACGAGACCTACAGCGCGTTCGTGCAGGGCTTCATGCCCACGCTGGCGCGGCCAGAGGTCGACGTCCTCGACGGGCTGACCACCGCGATCCTCGTTGACCAGCAGCGGATCGGCGGTGACGTCCGGTCCACGGTCGGCACCGCCACCGACGCGAGCGCGCTGCTGCGCATCCTGTTCAGCCGGCTGGGGGAGCCGCACATCGGCCCGCCCAACGCGTACTCCTTCAACGTCCCCTCGGTCCGGGCCAGCGGCGCGATCACGGTCAAGCGCGGGAACTCCAGGACCGTCCGGGCCACCTTCAGCCGCCTGGGCGGCATGTGCCCGCGCTGCGAGGGCCGCGGCTCGGTCACTGACTTCGACCTGACCCAGCTGTACGACGACAGCAAGTCCCTCAACGACGGCGCGCTGATCCTGCCCGGCTACAGCATGGACGGCTGGCACGGCCGCATCTTCCGCGGCTGCGGGTTCTTCGACCCGGACAAGCCCATCCGCGACTACAGCAAGAGAGAGCTGCACGACCTGCTCTGGAAGGAGCCGACCAGGATCAAGGCCGACGGGATCAACCTCACCTACGAGGGCCTGATCCCGAAGATGCAGAAATCGATCCTGGCCAAGGACCGCGACGCGCTGCAGCCGCACGTCCGCGCGTTCGTGGAGCGGGCGGTCACCTTCACCACCTGCCCGGATTGCGACGGCACCCGCCTGTCCCCGGAAGCCAGGTCGTCGAAGATCAACGGCCTGAGCATCGCCGACGTGTGCGCGATGCAGATCAGCGACCTGGGGGAGTGGCTCGGGGGACTGCGCGAGCCATCGGTCGCGCCGCTGCTCGGCGCGCTGCGGGACGCGCTCGGCTCGTTCACCGAGATCGGGCTCGGCTACCTGTCGCTGGACCGGCCGTCGGGCACGCTGTCCGGCGGCGAGGCGCAGCGCGTCAAGATGGTCCGCCACCTCGGCTCGTCGCTCACCGACGTCACCTACGTGTTCGACGAGCCCACCACCGGCCTGCACCCGCACGACATCGAGCGGATGAACGACCTGCTGAAGCGGCTGCGGGACAAGGGCAACACGGTGCTCGTGGTGGAGCACGAGCCGGAGACGATCGGGATCGCCGACCACGTCGTGGACCTGGGCCCCGGCGCGGGCACCGCAGGCGGCACCGTCTGCTTCGAGGGCACCGTGGCCGGGCTGCGCGCCAGCGGCACCATCACCGGCCGTCACCTCGGCGACCGGGCCGTCCTCAAGGAGAAGGTCCGCACGCCGTCCGGCACGCTGGAGATCCGCGGCGCGCGCACGCACAACCTGCAGGACGTCGACGTCGACATCCCGCTCGGGGTGCTGGTCGTGGTCACCGGCGTGGCCGGCTCGGGCAAGAGCTCGCTGGTGCACGGGTCGGTTCCGCCCGGCGCCGGTGTGGTGCCGGTCGGCCAGGGCGCGATCCGCGGCTCGCGGCGCAGCAACCCGGCCACCTACACCGGCCTGCTCGACCCGGTCCGCAAGGCGTTCGCCAAGGCCAACGGGGTCAAGCCTGCGCTGTTCAGCGCGAACTCCGAGGGCGCCTGCCCGGCCTGCAACGGCATCGGCGTCATCTACACCGACCTGGCGATGATGGCGGGCGTGGCCAGCACCTGCGAGAACTGCGAGGGCAGGCGATTCGACGCGTCGGTCCTCAGGTACCGGCTCGGCGGCCGCGACATCAGCGAGGTCCTCGCCATGCCGGTCAGCGAGGCCGCGGCCTTCTTCGGCGGCGACGGCGGCGACGGCGGCGACGGCAGCAGCGACGGCGGCGCCCGCGTTCCGGCCGCGCACGCCATCCTGGCCCGGCTAGCCGACGTCGGCCTCGGCTACCTGAGCCTCGGCCAGCCGCTCACCACCCTGTCCGGTGGCGAGCGGCAGCGCCTCAAGCTCGCCACCCACATGGGCGAGAAGGGCGGCACCTACGTCCTGGACGAGCCGACCAGCGGCCTGCACCTGGCCGACGTCGAGCAGCTGCTCGGCCTGCTGGACCGGCTCGTCGACGCGGGCAAGTCGGTGATCGTGATCGAGCACCACCAGGCGGTGATGGCGCACGCGGACTGGATCATCGACCTGGGTCCCGGCGCCGGCCACGACGGCGGCCGGATCGTGTTCGAGGGAACGCCCGCGGACCTGGTCGCCGGCCGGCCGACGCTGACCGGCGAGCACCTCGCGGCCTACGTGGGCGCCTGACCCGGTCAGCGCGGTCAGCGTGAACGCAGGTACGCCCCGGACTCCGGCGACTAGCAGCCCGGGGTTAGCCGGCGCCGCCGGTGCCCGCCAAGTGCCGATAATGCACATTATGTAATGTAGCGATTTTCCCGGGATCCGGTGAGAGCGACACGGGCCCCGCCCCACCCGGGCGGGCCCGGCCGCGGTGCGGTGAGCACCCTGGCGGCCGGGTCCCGTCACACGCGTGTAATTCCCGGCGGGCGGTCAGGCGTTCGCGGCGGCCCGGCCCGCGGCCTCGGCGCCCTGGCCGGCCGCCTTGGGGTCGCCGTCGTCCGCGGACGGCATCGTCTCGCCGGTCTCCAGCAGCGTCTTGAGGTTGGACAGGATCGCCGGCCAGCCCTGGCTGACCGAGGCCAGCACCGCGCTGCCCGGCGGGAACCCGTCGTGCACCACGGTGAGCTTGACCAGCGGCCCGGCGGGCTCGAGCTCGAAGGTCACCCTGGACCGCGGCTCGGCCGCCACCGTTTCCAGGAACTCGCCGGTGAACCCGACCTTCTCCGCGAATTCCGGGGTGAAGTCGTGCCAGCTGTACGACAGCCGCCGGTACGGCTCGGCCTCCAGGATGACCTGCTCCGGGCTGTCGATCGTGACACCGAACATGTGCCAGCTGATGCTGGACCCCACGGTCCAGTCCGAGGTGAACGTGGCGCCCCAGTACCGGCTGGTGAACGCCGGGTCGGTGAGCGCCTGCCAGAGCTTCTCCGGCGTGGTCGCGATGTAGCTGGTGTAGACGAACTCGGTGCTGCTCATCGGCTGCTCCAATGCGGTTTTCAGGTCGGCCAGCGCGCGGACCCGCTCCCGGTGGTACTGGCTGATCCAGCGCTCGGCGA
>DASVBE010000028.1:0-14680 GCA_036375995.1 Streptosporangiaceae bacterium
GGCTGGGCCGATCGCGCGTGACACCGACACCCCGGCGGCCACCCGGCTGAGCGCCGGCGGCCAGGCGGCCAACACCGCGGCCTGGATCTGCGCGCTCGGCGGCCGGGCCCGGCTGATCGCGGCCCGCGCGCCGGACCTGGCCGGCCAGCTGGTCGCCGCCGAGCTGGCCCGGCGCGGCGTGGACCTGAAGGGCCCGGTGCTCGACGGCCGGACCGGGACCGTGGTCAGCGTGTCCCCGGACGGCACGACCCGGTCGATGCTGACCGACCGCGGTGTCGGCCCGCGGCTGGCGGCCGGCCACCTGGAACCTGGCTGGCTGGACGGCTGCGACTGGCTGCACCTGCCCGCCTACAGCCTGACCGCCGAGCCGGTGGCAGGCGCGGCCCTGGCCGCCGCGGCGGCGATCCCGCGGCTGTCCGTCGACCTGTCCTCGGTGGCCGTGCTGGAGGCCTACGGCCCGGCCCGGTTCCGCGCCCTGCTCGGGCGGCTGGCGCCCGCGGTGGTGTTCGGCAACGAGGCCGAGGCCGCCCTGATCGCCGGCCTGGGCGGGACCAGCCTGCCCGGGACCGACCTGGTGGTGAAGCTGGGCCCGGCCGGCGTGCGGGCCGGCGGCCGGGTGCACCCGGCGGCGCCCGCCGATCCGGTCGACCCGACCGGCGCCGGGGATGCCTTCGCGGCCGGCTACCTGCTCGGCGGCGTTACCCTCGGCCTGGCGGCGGCCGCCCGTGCCGTCTCCGTCCTGGGAGCGATGCCGTGAGCGATGCCGTGATCGACGTGCGGGTGGCCCTCGAGGTCGCCGAGGCCCTGCACGCTGGCCGACCGGTGGTGGCGCTGGAGACCACGCTGGTCGCGCACGGGTTCGCCGACGGGCAGGGCCTGGAGGCGGCGCTGGCCTCCGAGGAGCGGGTCCGCGCGGCCGGAGCGGTGCCGGCCACGATCGGCGTCGCCGACGGCCACGTGCTCGCCGGGCTGACCAGGGCGCAGCTCGAGCGGTTCGCCGCGGCCGGGCCGGCTGCCCGCAAGGTCAGCGCCCGGGATCTGGGCCCGTGCCTGGCCCAGCATGCGCTCGGCGCCACCACTGTGGGCGGCACGCTGGCGGTCTGCCGCCTGCTCGGTATCGCGTTCATGGGCACCGGTGGTATCGGCGGCGTGCACCGCGGTTTCGCCGAGGAGCTCGACATTTCCGGTGACCTGCCGCAGATCGCGCGGACCGGCGCGGTCGTGGTGTCGTCCGGGGTGAAGTCCATCCTGGACGTCAGGGCCACCGCGGAACTGCTGGAAACGCTGGGCGTGCCGGTGCTCGGCTGGCAGACCGCGGCGATGCCGGCCTTCTACAGTGCGGAGCCCGGGCCGCCGGTGTCCGCCACGGTCACCACCGCGGCCGAGACCGCCGAGGTCGCCCGGCTGCACTGGGCGCTGAACCCCGGCTGCGGGCTGCTGCTGACCCGCCCGCCGGCCAGCGTGCTGGAGATCGAGCCGCTGATCGCCGAGGCGGTCGAGCAGGTGCGCGGCTCGGGGGTCAGCGGGCAGGCGGTCACCCCGGCCGTGCTGGCGCTGGTCGCCGAGCGGACCGGCGGCCAGAGCATCGCGGTCAACCGGCAGCTGATCGCGGACAACGCCGGCCTGGCCGCCCAGGTCGCGGTGGCCTACGCCGCGGCCCGCGGCTGAGCCCGCCGCGGGCCGGCGGCCTACATCCGGCCGGCCGCGATGATGCGGCGCAGGAACCGCTGGGTGCGCTCGTCCCGCGGGGCGGTGAACAGCTCCGCGGGCGGCGCGTCCTCGATGATCAGGCCCTCTTCCAGGAAGCAGACCCGGTTCGCGATGTCCCGGGCGAAGCCCATCTCGTGCGTGGCGATCAGCATTGTCATCCCGCCCGCGGCCAGCTCCCGTATCACGTCCAGAACCTCGGCCACCAATTCCGGGTCGAGTGCGCTTGTCACCTCGTCCAGCATCATGACCTGCGGTTTCATGGCCAGCGCCCGCACGATCGCCACGCGCTGCTGCTGCCCGCCGGACAGCCGGTCCGGGTACTCGTTCTCCCGGCTGGCCAGGCCGAACCGGTCCAGCAGCGCGCGGGCCTCCTCCTCCGCCTGCGCTTTGGGCACGCCCGCCGCGCGGACCGGCGCCAGCGTGATGTTGCGCAGCACGGTCATGTGCGGGAACAGGTTGTAGGACTGGAACACGATCCCGATCGAGCGGCGCACCAGGTTCTCGTCGACCCCCGGCGCGGTGATGTCCTGGCCCCACATGCTGATCTTGCCCTCGCTGATCGGCTCCAGCAGGTTCAGGCAGCGCAGCAGCGTGGACTTGCCCGAGCCGGACGCGCCGATCAGGCAGACGACCTCGTGGCTGGCCACGGTCAGGTCGATGCCGTTCAGCACCGGAACGTCGCCGAACGACTTGCGGAGCCCCTCGACACCGATCGCGATCGCCCCGGCGCCCGCCTCCCCGGGCTGGCCGGTGCTCACGTCGCCGCCCCGGCCAGCCGGCGCCGCCGGTCCCTTTCGATCAGGCCGTCGGTGAACCGGGCCAGCGGGATCGTCAGGAGCAGGAACAGCAGCGCGGCCACCGTGTAGCTGGAGTAGTTGAACACCGTGCTGCTGTAGATCTGCGCCGCCTCGTTGGCCTCGATCGCGCCGAGCACGCCGACCAGCGCGGTGTCCTTCTGCAGGCTGATGAAGTCGTTCAGCAGCGGCGGGATGATGTTGCGCACCGCCTGCGGCAGGATCACGAACCGGAGCGTGGCGAACTGGGACAGGCCGAGCGACCGGGCCGCCGCGGCCTGGCTGCGGTGCACCGAGTTGAGCCCGGCCCGGTACACCTCGGACACGTACGCCGAGTACGTGATGATCAGCGCGACCGTGCCGTACACCGCGGTGGACTGGGCGGAGACGAACGGCAGCCGCAGCGCCGGCATGCCGAACCCGATGGCCAGCACGACCAGAAGCACCGGCACGCCGCGGAAGAAGTCCACGTAGATCAGGGCCAGCACGCGGAACGGGAACAGCACCGGGCTGGCCGACTGCCGGATCAGGGCCAGCATCAGGGCGAAGATCAGGATGAAGACCTCGGCGACCAGGAACATCCGGATGTTCAGCCAGAGCGCCTCGCCGACCGAGTAGTAGCCCTTGGACGGGTTGCCGACGAACGACGCCCACATGTCGTGCGGGCTGAAGAACGTATGCCTGACCTCGGCGCTGCCCGGGGCCAGCAGGAACCCGGCCACCAGCGCGGCCAGCACGACGACCGTGCTGGCCGTGGACACCGCCGCGGCCCGGCGGCCGCCTCCGCCACTGAGCAGCCGCGGCCCCCGGCCGGTGGCGAGGAACGTGTTCGTCGCGGGCGGACCGGACCCGGCCACGTCAGGGCTGCAGGACGGGGATGCTGGTGTAGATCTTCAGCCACTTCTGGGTGAGCTGGTCCAGCGTGCCGTCGGCCTTCATCTTGTCCAGCGCCTGGTTGACGCAGGCGACCAGCGGGTTGCCCTTGGCGAAGACCATCCCGAAGTGCTCGCCGGAGCTGGGGAACCGGCCGACCACGACCGAGCCCTTGATCTGGTCGGAGGAGATGAACTGGGCCGTCGGCGTGTCCGCCACCAGCGCGTCGATCTGGTGGGTCTGCAGCGCCTGCTTGGCGTCGTTCACCGTCTGGAACACCTTGGGCCGGGTGGTCGGCTGGATCGCGGTGTTGATGAAGGCCAGGCTGGTCGTGCCGACCTGGTCGCCGTACACGTAGCCCTTCAGGTCCGACGGCGAGTGCTTGGTCACGATCGGGGTGCCCTTCAGCGCGACCAGCGCCTGCTCCACGGCGTAGTAGCTGTTGGAGAAGGTGACCGCGGTGGCCCGCTCCGGGCTGAACGAGATCTCGTTGATGTCGAAGTCGAACTTCTTCGGCCCCGGCGCGTAGGAGTTGCTGAACGGCTCGCGGATCCACGTGACCTGGCTGGGGCTGAAGCCCAGCTCCTTGGCCACGGCGTACGCGACCCCGCTCTCGTAGCCCTTGCCGTTGGCCGGGTTGTTGCCGACGAACCACGGCGGGTAGGCCGGGCTGTCGGTGCCGACGGTCAGCACGCCGGGCGTGACCAGCTCGTGCCTCGCCGCCAGGCCCGCGGGCGAGCAGGCCGCCGTGGTGGCGCTGGCGCTCGGCGAGGCCGCGGCGCTGCTGCCGCCGGTCCCGCCGCCGCTGCTGCCGCACGCGGCGAGCACGGCGGCCGTGGCCGCGATGGCCATCGCAGGCATGATCCGTCGCATCGGCAAACCCCCAGTCCGGGCCGGGATTGTCGCGCCCGGCGGGCTTTGGCAGGTCAGCCTACCGGCCTGCGATGCCGGCCGCACAGGGGCTATCCGGTGGGGGCTATCCGGTCAGACGATCACCCGGCCGCCGGTGATATCCAGCGTGACGCCGGTGATCCAGGACGCCGCGTCCGAGGCCAGATACAGCACGGCGGTCCCGATGTCCGCGGGCTGGCCGATGCGGCCCAGCGGAAACGACGCGGCAAGCTCGTCCAGTTGCTGGCCGGTCATCGCGGCCTGCATGCGCTCGTTGAGCACCGCCGACGGGGCCAGGCAGTTGACCCGGATGCCGTGCCCGGCCACCTCGCTGGCCAGGTGCTTGCTGAACATCACCACGCCGGCCTTGGCCGCGGCGTAGGCCGCACTGGCCCGGCCGGGCCGCCGGCCCGCGTCCGAGGCCATCGTGATGATCGACCCGCCGCCGCGCTCGATCATGCCGGGCAGCACCGCGGACACGGTGCGGAACACCGAGGTCAGGTCGGAGTCGAGGGTGGCCTGCCACTGGCCGGCCGTCATCCGGGCGGTCGGCACCGGGAACCCGTTGCCCCCCGCGAACGGCAGGAGGATGTCGATGGGGCCCAGCCGGCCGGCGGCTTCGGCGGTCAGCCTGGTCACCGCGTCCTGGTCGGTGACGTCGGCGGGTATCGCCGTGGCCCGGCCGCCGGTGGCGGTGATGCCCGCGACCACGCGGTCCAGCGCTTCGGTGTCCCGGCCGCTGACCGCGACCGCGACGCCGTTGGCCGCCAGGGCCCGGCAGGCGGCCGCGCCCAGCGCCTTCGACCCGCCGGTGACCAGGGCCACCTGGCCGGCCAGGTCCGGGTACAGCGGCCACTCGGTGGTCAGCACGGTGCTCGTCATGTCATCCCTCCGCGGGATCGCCGGCTCCTTGGTTTGTACCAGAAATCATTCTATTCTAAAATCATTTTGAATGTACATCATGGCCGGGAAGGTGGCAAGGGGTCTGCTGGCGGGGCCAGGGGGCCGGCGGGCCGGTGCGCTCAGCCGGTGTTCTGCAGGCCGGCGGCCACGCCGTTGACGGTGAGCAGCAGCAGCCGTTCCAGCCGGTCCCGCTCCGGGGCGCCGGCCCGCAGCGCGGCCAGCGCCCGCAGCTGCAGGTGCGACAGCGCGTCGACGTAGGGGTCGCGCAGGGCCACCGCACGGGACAGCACCGGGCGGTTGGCCAGCAGCCGGCCGTGCCCGGTGACCTCGAGCACCAGCCGCCGGGTCAGGTCGTACTCGGCCAGCACGGCCGCGGACAGGTCGGCCCGGCCGCCGAGGTCCAGGTAGCGGCGGGCGATCTCGCGGTCGGTCTTGGCCAGGCTCATCTCCGCGTTGTCCAGCAGGACCGCGAGCAGCGGCCAGGCCTGGTAGGCGGCCTGCACGGCGGCCAGCCCGCCCGGGCCGTCCGCCGCCGCGGCCAGCCCGCTGCCCAGGCCGAACCAGCCCGGCAGGTTCACCCGGGTCTGCGCCCAGGAGAACACCCACGGGATCGCCCGCAGCTCGTCCAGGCTGGCCTGGTCCGCGCCGATCCCGCGGCGGGCGGGGCGGGACCCGATCCGCAGCCGGCTGATCTCCTCCAGCGGGCTGATCCTGGCCAGCCACCCGGCGAACCCGTCGGCCTCGACCAGCGCCCGGTAGGCGGCCAGCGCCGCTTCCTCCATCCGGCCGGTGAGCTCGCGGAACCGCTCCTCCGGCGGCCCGCCGGCCGTGGTGCCAGGCACACCGCCCAGCGCGCCCGCCGGTGCGCCTGCCGGTGTGCCTGGCCTGGCCGAGGCCAGCAGCACCGCGGAGGCCACCTGCTCCAGGTGCCGCCGGGCGATGACCGGGTCGCCGTACCGGGCGAAGATCACCTCGCCCTGCTCGGTGACCTTGAACCGGCCGCTCACCGAGCCCGGCGCCTGGGCCAGCACCGCCCGCCCGGCCGGCCCGCCGCCCCGGCCCAGCGCCCCGCCGCGGCCGTGAAACAGGGTCAGCCGGATCCCGCGCTCCGCGGCCCAGGCGGTCATCCGCTGCTGGGCCGCGTACAGCCGGAGGGTCGCGGGCACCGGGCCGAGTTCCTTGGCCGAGTCGGAGTAGCCGAGCATGGCCTCCAGCTCGCCGCCGTTCGCCTCCAGCCGGGCCGCCACCGGGGGCAGCGCCAGCATCCCGTCCAGGATGTCGGTGGCCCGGGCCAGGTCGCCGCCGCTCTCGAAGAGCGGGATCGCGTCGATGACCGGCGGGCCGTCCGGGCAGGCCGCCGCGGCCAGCTCGTACACGGCCGCGATGTCGTCCGCGGACCGGGTGAAGCTGACCACGTACCGGTGGCAGGCCACCGTGCCGAACCGCTCCTGCACCCAGGCCATCGCCTCGAACGTGGCCAGCACCTCGCCGGTCAGCATCGACTGTTCCGTCCCGCCCCGCAGCTCAGCGAGCGCCCGCTCGTGCACCGCGCTGTGCTGCCGGATCTCCAGGCTGGCCAGATGAAAACCGAACGTCTCGGCCTGCCAGCGCAGGTGCTGCAGCTCGCCGAACGCCTGCCGGGGCGCACCCGCGGCGGCCAGCGCGTCCTGCAGCAGCCGTAGGTCGGCCACGAACCCGGCGGGCCCGGGATAAGCCAGCGTGGCGTCGGCCAGCCGGGTGGCCCGCAGCCGCCGCACCGCGTACAGCAGGTAGCAGCGATACGGTTCCTGGGGCGCCCGTGCCGTTATCTCGGCCAGCAGGTCCGGGTGCCGCCGGGCCGCGGTGCGCAGCGCGGCGGCCAGGCCAGGCCCCGGCGGCGCGGGCGAATTGAGGGTCAGCGACCGGCCGATCCGGTCTGCCGCGGTCTCCAGCGCGCGCAGCGCATGGTCCGCGTGGATCACCGCGGTTTCCCTGGTCACCTGCGCGGTCACGGTCGGGTTGCCGTCCCGGTCCGCGCCCACCCAGCTGCCCAGCCGCAGGAACGCGGGGGCGGCCGCCGGGGCCGCCCCGGATCTGTCGCCGGCCAGCGCGGTCTCCAGGCCCCGGTACAGCCCGGGCAGCACCCGGAACAGGGTCTCGTCGAAGGCGGTCATCACGGTGCGGACCTCGTCCAGCGGCTGCATCGCCTTGACCCGCAGCACCGAGGTCCGCCACAGAAGGTCAATCTCCTCGCGCAGCCGGCGCCGCGCCTCGGCGTGCTCAGACGCCCCAGGACGGACGTCGTCGAGCACGCCGAGCAGGGCCCGGATCCGGCGCAGCGCCTCGATCACAGCCCGCCGCCGCGCCTCGGTCGGGTGCGCGGTGAGCACCAGATGCACCCGAAGGCTCCCGAGCAGCTCGCCGGTCTGCTCCGCCCCCAGCCGCTCCCGCAGCCCAGCCACCGTCGCCGCCAGCGACTCCCGCGGCGGCCCGTCCGCGGTGTCCCGCTCCCGCAGCGTGCGGATCCGCTGCTGCTCCTCCGCCAGATTGGTCAGGTGGAAGTACAGCGTGAACGCGTGCGCGACAGCCTCGGCCCGCTCCAGCGGCCAGCCCGCCACCATCGCCGCGATCTCCTCCGCGGCGTCCGCCCCCGCTCCGGGCTGCCGGGCGGCAATAACGGAGCGCCGCAGCCGCTCGACGTCCGCCAGCAGATCGGGCCCGCCAGACTCCCGGATGACGTCGCCAAGGACCTCACCGAGCATCCGCACATCGCGCCGCATGGGCCCGGGAACCTTCAGCCGGTCCGCGTCCCGGCCGCCCGCACCCACGTCGCTCCGCACGGCCCAAGCCTAGGGCGCGGCCTGATAACCCGCCGCTCATGATCCCGGCGGGTTTTGCACCGCCGGCGGCCGGAAATCCTCCGTGATCATGGCCGGGTGGGTGACTCCAAAAGTCTGAGAAATATTTCGGGGGCCTGTCGATCTGGGGTCGTGCCGTTCGACGCACGGGCGAGACAGGTCCTGCGGCCAGGGTGGCCGCGGGAGCGGAGCAAAGGAGACAGACATGCGATTCCTTGGTTACACGCTGGGCGACCCGACCGCGCCGCTTCCTCAGCCGAGCCCCGAACTGTTCGAGCAGATGGGCAAGTTCGTGGAAGAGGCCACCAATGCGGGCGTGCTCGTCGCCACCGGCGGCGTCGCCGAGCCGGCCCAGGCGGTCAAGGTCGTCTACGCCGACGGCGACTTCACCGTGCTGGACGGCCCGTTCACCGAGTCCAAGGAACTCATCGGCGGCTGGGCGCTGATGGAGTGCCGCGACCAGGACGAGGCCATCGAGTGGACCAAGCGGTTCCTGACCATCGCCGGCCCCGGCGAGTGCCGGATCCGGCAGGTGATCTGAGACCAGCGTTCCCGCGGCGAAGCCGGCCCTGGCGAGCGGCCAGCCCGCGGACGGCGGAGCCGGCCGCAGCTCGTGGAGGGCCGCGGCGCTGTTTTCCTGACGAGCGATGAGGCGCGACGAAGGAGCGCCGAGGGAGCGAGGAGGGAAGGCAGCGCCCTCAAGCGGCCCTCCACGAGCGGCCAGCACAGCCGTGATCTGATGGGTAACTGTGACCCAGGACCAGGCCCGGGCCCGCGCGGCGGTGGAGACCGTTATCCGGCTGGAGTCGGCACGGCTGATCGCCGGGCTGGCCCGGTACACCGGTGACCTGGGGCTGGCGGAGGACCTGGCCCAGGATGCAGTGGTTGCCGCGCTGGAGCAGTGGCCGGCCGAGGGGATCCCGCGCACGCCGGGGGCCTGGCTGATGACCGTGGCCAAGCGGCGGGCCGTGGACCTGTTCCGGCGCAACCGGGAACTCGAGCGCCGGTATTCGCAGCTGGGCCGGGACCTGGAAACACAGACAGCCGGATCCGGGCTGGCGCCGGCCGACCCGGACGAGATCAATGATGACCTTCTGCGGCTGGTGTTCACCGCCTGCCACCCGGTGCTCCCGGCCGCGTCCCGGGTCGCGCTGACCCTGCGCGTGCTCGGCGGCCTGACCACCGCCGAGATCGCCCGTGCCTACCTGCTGCCCGAGGCCACGATCGCGCAGCGGATCGTCCGGGCCAAGCGGTCGCTGGCCAGCGAGAAGGTGCCCTTCGAGGTGCCGGGCCCGGCGGAGCGGCCGGCCCGGCTGGCCGCCGTGCTCGAGGTCATCTACCTGATCTTCAACGAGGGCTACTCGGCCACCGCCGGGGACGACTGGACCCGGCCCGCGCTGTGCTCGGACGCGGTCCGGCTGGCCCGGGTGCTGACCCAGCTGATGCCGTCCGAGCCCGAGGTGCACGGTCTGGCGGCCCTGGTCGAGCTGCAGGCGTCGCGGCTGGGGGCCAGGACTGGTCCCGGCGGGCAGCCGGTGCTGCTGCTCGACCAGGACCGGGCCCGGTGGGACCGGCTGCTGATCAACCGCGGCCTGGCCGCGCTGGACCAGGCCCGGCAACGGGGCGGCAGCCGCGGCCCGTACGCGCTGCAGGCGGCGATCGCGGCGTGCCACGCACGGGCGTTCCGCCCGGCCGACACCGACTGGGCGCAGATCACCGACCTGTACGGGGTGCTCGCCGAGGTGCTGCCCGGGCCGGTGGTCGAGCTCAACCGGGCCGTCGCGCTGGCCATGAGCCAGGGCCCGCAGGCCGGCCTCGACCACCTGGACGCGCTGGCCGCCGAGCCGGCCCTGCGCGGCTACCATCTGCTGCCCAGCGTCCGCGGCGATCTGCTGATGAAGCTGGGCCGCCCGGCCGAGGCGGCGCAGGAGTTCGCCCGCGCGGCCAGCCTGACCGGCAACGTGGCCGAACAGGAGCTGTCCGCCGCGCGGGCCAGGGAGGCAGGCGAGCAGGCCCGCGCCCAGGGCGGCCTGGGGCGATAGGCGATACCGGGCGCTGCCGTCGAGGCCGGCGGCCCGCGCCCCGGCACCGTATCCAGGAGGAAGCGTGAGCGATCACCCGCAGGAGATCGCGGCCGGTCTGCAGGCGCGCCGCGAGCAGGCGGTCACCGACGAGGTCGAGGCGAGTTTTGGCGGTGCGGCGTCGCCGCGGTTCCGCGAGGTCATGCAGGCGCTGGTGCGGCATCTGCACGCGTTCGCGCGGGAGGTGCGGCTGACCGACGCCGAATGGCAGCGCGGGATCGAGTTCCTGACCCGGACCGGGCACCTGACCGACGACCGGCGGCAGGAGTTCATCCTGCTGTCCGACGTGCTCGGGCTGTCCATGCTGACCGTGGGCATCAACGCGCCGCGGTCCGCGGGCGCGACCGAGTCCACCGTGCTCGGGCCGTTCTTCGTCTCCGGCGCGCCGGAGATCCCGCTGGGCGGCGACATCGCGCACGGGGCCAGCGGCGACCCGTGCTGGGTCGAGGGCCGGGTGGTGGACACCGAGGGCCGGCCGGTGGCCGGGGCGCGGATCGAGGTGTGGCAGGCCGACGCGGACGGGTTCTACGACGTGCAGTATGAGGGCGCGCGGACGGCGGGCCGGGGCTGGCTGCGGTCCGGGCCGGACGGGCAGTACCGGTTCTGGTCGGTGCACCCGGCGCCGTACCCGATCCCGGCCGACGGCCCGGTCGGTGACCTGCTGGCCGCGGCCGGGCGCGGGCCGATGCGCCCGGCGCACCTGCACTTCAGGGTCGACGCGCCCGGTTACCAGACGCTGATCACGCATTTCTTCGTGGCCGGGGATCCGTACCTGGACCGGGACGCGGTCTTCGGGGTGAAGGAAAGCCTGATCGCGGAGTTCACCGAACATGAGCCGGGCGCGGGCCGGGGCCCGGGCGGCCGGGAGCTGACCGGGCCGTGGACGTCGCTGCGCCAGGACATCGTGCTGGCCACCGAGCCGGGCGGGGAGCCGGCTGGGAAGCCGGGCGGGGAGCCGGCCGGGGACGGCTAAGCGGATATGCCGCGACCGGCGGTCGCCATCCCGTTGTTTTCGCTGATCTGATCGGCGGCCGCCTGGGCATTTACCCCGGTCCGCGCGACTTCGGAGCCGCGGGCCAGAAGGAAATTCGGCTGGCCCTGGAAGTCCCGCCGCCGCGGACCGTCCCCGGCACAGTATGATCCGGGGGTTTCCGATTTGAATTCTGCGGCAGGCCCTTGCCCGTAAGCTGGGACTGGGTCGTTGCCGGACAAGGTGCACCGAGCGGATACGCTGTCAGGTGAACTAACCGTGGAACGGAGCATCAATGGCCCAGAAGGTACAGACCCTCCTCGTCGATGATCTCGACGGCAGCGAGGCAAACAGCACGATCAGTTTCGGGCTGGATGGCACCGATTACGAGATCGACCTCAATGCGGCCCACGCCGCGGAATTGCGGGCTGCGTTGGCCGAGTACGTCGGCGCGGCCCGTAAGGTTGGCAGTGCGCAGCGGCGTAACTCCAGGTCAGGGGCCCGCCGGGCGGCAAACGGCCAGCCGACCCCGTCCGAGGTCAGGGACTGGGCGAAAAGCCAGGGTATTGAGGTCCGGGACCGCGGCCGTGTGCCCGCCGAGCTGATCGTGAAGTTCAAGGCTGCGCAGCACTAGCCAGGTCCGGGCACCGGCACGCCCCGGGCGGGCTACGGCCTCCGGCCTCCTGCAGGCCGGGCGGGCGGGGCAGGCGGCTGAGCGGAAATCCGCCGCAGCTGAGAATACGGGCCGTTTCGCCGGCGTGACGCTGAGCGGTCCATTGTGTGACGCCGGGCGGGGCCCGACAGGCACCGGCGAAGCCGGGCCGATTCGGCTCATTCCCCGCCCGGCGGAGAGATTCCGTTAGCAACGGCACCTAGTTCGGCATCCCACAGCCGGTCACTGATGATCTCGGTTCCCCGGGCCAGGTATCGCCGGTACGTACTGAACGGCAAATGCAGCATCGCCGCGGCGGCTTCCTGGGTGGGTGTCCCGCGCAGGAAGGTCTCGTCCAGGACCCGGTGCAGTTTGGCTTCCTTCGGATCCGCGGACAGCGCCCGGATTGCCGCGGTCAGCACTTCCCGCAGCGCGTCCGCCCGGCTGCCGTCGGCCGCCGGGCCGGCCAGCCGGCTGCGGGCCAGCACATTGCGTTCCAGATCATCGCTGCGCAGTGATTTCAGCGCGGCGCGGATAGCGCTGTCGAACTCCGGCCGGGATAGCACCGGGTAATCGGCCGGCTCACCATGATCCCGCGGATCGGCGCCGGCCATCGCCCAGGCGCTCTGCCGGTCAAGGAATGGCCCCAGCGGGGCCCGCCGCCAGTCGTGCGCGAACAGCGCGCGGGCCACCCCGCCGGCCGTCACCGGCGGGGCGACCTGCGGATGCTCGACCCGCTCCAGCTGCGCCCGCCAGACGCTGTCCTCCGGCTCGGCCACGAACGTCCAGGCCTGGCCGCGCGGCTTGAGCCACTCCGCGACGATCCGCAGCTGCATGTAATCGGTGACCGCGGACAGCCGGGGCTCCGGCTGGCGGTAGACCCGGAACCGGGCCACGCTCACGCACTCGCCGGGCCGCAGCGGCCCGTTGCGGTCGCAGTGCTCCCACACCGCGGCCAGCACCGGATCGGCCCGGCTGCTGTCCGGGTCCGGCCCGGTGAGCCGCAGCAGCGCGTCGAAGGCCACCACCTCGCCGGTGGAGCTGCGCCGGTAAACCCGGAACGCCTCCGGCTGGCGGTCCAGCCAGAAGGCGATCAGCTCCGGCGCAGGCGCGCCCGCGCTCTGGCAGCTCTCGGTCAGCGCGAGGAGCTCGGGCCGGTCCTCGGGCCGGTATTCCTCGGCGTACTCGCCGTCCGGGTCACGGAAGCAGAACGCCTCGATGATCAGCGGGCTGCGCCGGTAGATGTACAGCAGGGTCCGGGTCCGCTCGATGGACTCGGCCTCGGCCGCCTGGCTCACCTGGCCGATCAGGTAGCCGCGGGCCGCGGCGTGCATGCGCTCGTAGCTGTCCGGGTCCCGCCAGCGCAGGTCGGTCTCCAGCGCGGTGCGCACGATGTCGTGCGGGTACAGGCCCTGCGGTCCCGCCTCCACGAACGGCAGCCCGCGCAGCCAGCTGAACAGCCCGGGCGCGTCGTCGCCGAACACCGACCGCAGCAGGTCCTCGGTGGTGTACTCGACGTGCGCGCACAGCTCGATCGCCTGCCGGTGCTGTCCCGAGGGCAGCTCGCCGACCAGCTGGCTGAGCAGCCGGCCCACCACGTCCTGGCCCGGCTCCCATGGCTTGCCCGGCGGCCAGCCGGGCGCCGGGCCGCCGGCGGGCGTGGGCGTGCGGATGGGCGTGCGGGTGGCGACCTCGGCGGCCAGCGACAGCGCGAGCGGGTGGCCGCCGGCGAAGGCCAGCAGCGCGGCCCGCTGGCCCCGGCTGACCCCGCGGCTGGACAGCAGGGCGGCCGAGTCGCCGGGCTCCAGGTTCCGCAGGGTGATGATGCGCAGCGCCGCGGACCACGCCGGGTCGGCCCGCCAGCCCGGGTCCGGCGGCAGCCGGCTGGCGATGACCACGATGCAGTCGGCCGGCAGGCTGGGCAGGAACCGCTGGCACAGCCAGATCTCCAGGGCCTGGCACCGCTCGAAGGTGTCGATCAGCAGCACGCTGCCCGGCCGCCGGGCGGCCGCGGCGGTGGCCGCGAACGCGGGCGGCGAGCTGTCCGTCAGCCGCCCGTCGATCTGCACGACGTGCCGCCCGGCCTGGCGGGCGTCGTCGGCCAGCTGGTGCAGCAGGGCCGACTTGCCGATGCCGCCGGGCCCGTAGATGTACAGGACGGCGAACGGGTCGCCGTCGCCGGCCAGCGCCGCCGCGAACAGGGCCCGCTCGGCCCGGCGGCCGACGAACGCGCCGCGGCGTGCCGCGCTGAGCCGGTCCGCGAGCGTTCGGATGACCGGCGTGCGTTCCGTGCCGGCCGTGCGCTCAGGGCCGGCTGTGGGGTCTGCGCCGGCTGTGGGGTCTGCGCCGGCGGCGCGCTCGGTGCCGGCGGCGCGCTCGGTACCGGCCGCGCGCTCGGTGCCGGCGGCGCGGTCAGGGCCACCCGTGCGCCCCGTGCTGACCGTGCGCTTGGCGCTGGCCGCCGCCACGGCCCGGTCGATCATCGCTGTTACCTCCGCTGCCCAGCCGCGGTTGCCCTGGCCCTCAGGCTGGGCCAGCAGCGCTGCTTCCGGTCACGTAACCGGCCGTCCAGCGGTTCACGCCGGGTCACCCCGCGGCATGCGGTGACCTTGCGGCCGGCGGGTCAGGCGCAGTTGGCGGTCAGCGCGGTGGGCCGTCGGCGCGCGGTTGGCGGTCAGCGCGCGACGGGTGGTCAGCTCACGGCGGCCGAGCCGCCATCCCTTACCCGGCTGCGGATTTCGTCGGTGAACAGCTCACCGGGCGGGTTTACCAGACTAGCAACCCGGAGCAGGGCAGCGGCCAGAACCGGGTCAGCGGCCGCCGCCGCGCACAGCCGGTGCAGGTAGCCGGTGAGATCCGGCCGGCCGCCCCGGCCACCGTTCCGGCCCCCGGGCGCGCCGGGGCCAGAACCTGAGCCTGCGCCGGGGCCGGGGTCCGGGCCGGCGCACGCCTGGACCGGGCCGCGGGTA
>DASVBE010000196.1:0-13833 GCA_036375995.1 Streptosporangiaceae bacterium
GCCGGCTGGCAGCCGATTCAGTCGGCCTGGTCTTCGCGGCCCGCGACCCGGGTGACGAACTGGCCGCTTTTCCCCACCTCGTCGTGGACGGACTGCAGGAGAGCGACGCACGGGCCCTGCTGGACTCGGTGCTAGCCGGGCCGATGGACACGCGGGTGCGGGATCAGATCGTGGCCGAGACGCGGGGGAACCCCCTAGCGCTCCTCGAGCTGCCGCGGGGGTTCACCCCGGCCGAGCTGGCGGGCGGTTTCGGGCTGCCCGGCGTGCGGCCGCTGTCGGGTCGCATCGAGGAAAGCTTCCGCCGGCAGATCGGCGCCATGCCGGACCAGACCCGGTGGCTGCTGCAGCTGGCCGCGGCCGACTCGTCCGGCGACCCGCTGCTGGTGTGGCGAGCAGCCGGGCAGCTGGGGATCCCCGTTCACGCGGGAACGCCCGCGGTGGAGGCCGGGCTGATCGGTTTCGGCCCGCAGGTTCGTTTCCGGCATCCGCTGGTGCGCTCGGCCGCCTACCGGTCGGCATCCGGCCAGGAGAGACAGGAAGCCCACCGCGTGCTGGCGGAGGTAACCGATCCGCAGCTCGATCCTGATCGTCGCGCCTGGCACCGGGCACAGGCCGCGCCGGGCCCGGATGAGGACGTAGCCGGCGAGCTGGAGCGTTCTGCGGGGCGGGCTCAGGGCCGTGGGGGCCTGGCCGCGGCGGCCGCGTTCCTGGAACACGCGGCGCTGCTGACCCCCGACCCGGCCCGCCGGACGCAGCGGCTGCTCGCGGCAGCGCGGGCCAAATCCGACGCTGGGGCCATGGACGCTGCACTAGGGCTACTGGTCGCGGTCGAGGCAGGCCCGCTGGATGAGCTGCAGACAGCGGAGGTAGAGCGCCTTCGCGGGCAGATCGCCCTTGAACAGCGGCGCGGTAGCGACGCGGACCGGTTGCTGCTCAGCGCGGCCCGGCGCCTCCAGTCCGTCGACGCTGGACTGGCCCGCGCGACCCATCTGGACGCCCTCGTGGCCGCGATATGGGCCAGCGACCCCGCTAGCCCGCAGGTGCGAGAGGCCGCCGAGGCCGCGCGCAGCGCACCACCTGGCCCTGTGCCGCCGCGCGTGCTCGACGTTCTGCTTGACGCCGTTGCGCTGGCGGTGTCGGAAGGGTACGCGGCCGCGGCCCCGGCGCTGACCCGGGCCCTCGAGATGGTCCTCGCGCTGGAGGCCGGCTCCGGCGCGTCCGACCGCTGGCTCTGGCTGGCGGGCGGGAGAATCGGCCAGATCATCGCCATGGAACTGTGGGACTTCGAGTCCTGGCATACCCTGGCCGCCCGCCAGGTCCAGTTCTCCCGCAGCACGGGTGCGCTCATGCACTTGACGTTCGCGCTCAATTACCTGGCCAGAACTCACATCCTGGTCGGCGAGCTCGGCGCGGCGACACGGCTGGTGGAAGAAGACCACCTGATCGCGGAGGCAGCCGGGAACCCGCCCATTGCGGATACCGCGATGATGCTCGCCGCCTGGCGGGGGCAGGAGCAGGAGGCGTCTGAGCTGATCGAGACCGTCTCCCGGGAGGCGACCGCACGCGCCGCACCCGCCCTGGTCAGCCGGACGGACTACGCGAGCTCGGTGCTGTACAACGGCCTCGGGCGCAGCGCCGACGCGTACCACGCTGCGCGGAGGGCCTTCGAGCGCGTGCCGATGGGGTACGGATCCCACATCGTGCCCGAGCTGGCCGAGGCGGCGGCCAGGACCGGTGACAGCCAAGTCCTCGCGGCCGCCCTGGAGTGGCTGTCCGAACGAACCCGCGTGACCCCGGCCGACTGGATGCTGGGGATCGAATTCCGGGCCCGCGCCCTGCTCAGCGACGGGCACATCGCCGAACGGTGCTACCAGGAGTCGATCGAGCGGCTGAGCCGGACCAGGGTCCGCGCCCAGCTGGCCCGCGCGCACCTGCTCTACGGCGAATGGCTGCGCCGCGAGAACAGGCGGGCCGACGCGCGCGAGCAGTTGCGCACCGCCCATGACATGCTCGAGGCGATGGGCGCCGAGGCGTTCGCCGAACGAGCCCGGCGCGAGCTCCTTGCCACCGGCGAGACCGTCCGCAAACGGGTCAGCGAGTCCAGCGAAGCGCTGACCGCGCAGGAGGCCCAGGTGGCCCGCCTGGCCCGCGAAGGCCTGTCCAACCCGGAGATCGGCGCCCGGCTGTTCATCAGCTCCCGGACGGTCCAGTACCACCTGCGCAAGGTCTTCACCAAGCTCGGCATCAGCTCACGAAGCCAGCTCCACCGGGTCCTGCCCAGCGATCCGGACGGCCGCCACTAGCCAGTCCGACTGTGCACCTGGCGGACTCGATCCCGGGCCGCCTTCGTGACGATGGCAGGGATGCAGCCAGCCGCCGCGAGCTCTGAGAGGTGCCCATGACCACCTGGCTGGAGACCTCATTCGAGATGCAGTTCCGGGTCATCGACGGGCTGGCCGTCCGGTTCGCCGTCAGCGGCGGCCGCGGCGATAACGACGCCCTCCTGCTCAGCCCGTGGCCAGAAAGCCTGCTGGCGTTCGAGCCAACCTGGTGGCAGCTCGCCGAGCACACCCATCTCGTGGCTATCGACCTGCCGGGGTTCGGGCATTCCCAGCGCCGTGACGCGCTGCTGTCCCCGCAGGCGATGGGCGAGTTCGTCATCGCCGCCGCCGACGCGTTCGGGCTCGAGCACCCGCATGTCGTCGGCCCGGACATCGGAACGGCGGCCGTACTGTTCGCGGCGGCCCGGCATCCGGGCCGGCTCCGCAGCCTGGTCGTCGGCAGCTGCGCCGCCGTGATACCGCTGCAGCTGAACGGGCTGCTGAAGGCCTGGCTGGAGGCCCCCGAGCTGGACGAATTCCGCCGTGCAGACCCGCGCCAGCTCGTGGCCGCCGCCCTGAGCGGCATCCGCCGTTACGGGATTCCCGATTTCGTCCGCGAGGACTACTTGTCCTCCTACCAGGGTGACCGCATGGCCGAGTCGATGCGCTACCTGCGCTCCTTCCCGGCCGAGCTTCCGGTGCTCAGCGGCCTGCTGCCGCAGATCGGGACACCGGTACAGATCATCGCCGGGGCGCACGACGCGGAAGTGCCGCCGGCGAACGCCGAATTCCTCCGGCAGCGGCTGCCGCACAGCAGGCTCGATTTCGTCGACGCGGGTCATTTCACCTGGGAAGACGCCGCATCCGAGTACGCGGAGCTGGTCACCAGCTGGTGGGCTGGCGGCCACACCGCCAGCGGACAGGAGAGGTGAGCACCCGTGCAGGCCACTTACCGGGACACGGACGTGAACATGCCCGGGACCGCCGCGCCGCTGCCAGCGCCGGGAGAGGGGGCGCCAGGGCACAGACTGCAAGGCCGGCGCACCGAGTGCGCGGCGCTGGCCCGGCTGGTTGCGAGCGTGCGGGCGGGTCAGAGCGGGGTGCTGGTCCTCCGCGGCGATGCGGGAACCGGCAAGACCGCATTGCTGGACGACCTGGTGCGGTGTGCGGCCGGCTGCCGCATCGTCCGGGCGGCTGGTGCTGAGCCGGAGAAGGAGATGGCCTTCGCCGGGCTGCACCAGCTGTGCGCGCCGTTCCTGGATCTGCTCGGGTGCCTTCCCGGTCCGCAGCGGGACGCGCTCGGCATAGCGTTCAGCCTGCGCGACGGGGACGGCCCAGATGAGTTCACGGTCGGCCTCGGGGCGTTGAGCCTGCTCTCGGAAGCAGCCCGGGAAGGACCACTGATCTGTGTGGTGGATGATGCACAGTGGCTGGACCGGGCCTCCGCGCGGGCGCTGGCGTTCCTGGCCCGCCACCTCGCGGTCACGCCGGTCGGACTGGTCGTCGCGATGCGCCAGGCCGGCGGCGAGCAGGACCTGGCCGGGCTGCCGGAGGTGCACGTCGGCGCACTGGCCCACAGCGACGCGCGGGCGCTGCTGGACGCCGTGGTCATCGGTCCGCTGGACGAGAGGATCCGGGACCGGATCGTGGCCGAGACCGGGGGTAACCCGCAGGCGCTGCTGGAGTGGCCGGGCAGGCTGATACCCGGGGAGCTGGCAGGCGGATTCGGGCTGCCCGGCGCGGTGGCGCCAGCCGGCCGGATCGAGAAAGACTTCCGGCAGAGGTTCGAGGACCTGCCCGAGCCGACCCGGTTGCTGCTGGTGACCGCCGCGGCGGAGCAGACCGGGGATCCCCTGGTGCTCTGGCGGGCAGCTCGCCAGCTCGGCGTCGAGGATGGAGCTGCGGCACCGGCGACCACCGCCGGGCTCATCGAGTTCCGCGGGCAGGTACGGTTCTGCCATCCGCTCGCCCGGGCCGCAATCTACTGGGCGGCCTCGCCCCAGCAGCGCCAGCGCGCCCACGGGGCCCTTGCGGCCGCCACCGACCCGGCCGCCGATCCCGATCGCCGCGCCTGGCATCTCGGGCAGGCAGCACCAGGACTGGATGAGGACGCGGCCGCCGAGCTGGAGTGCTCTGCGGCGCGGGCCCGGGCCCGGGCCGGCCTGCCGGCCGCGGCCGCCTTTGCCGAGCGCGCCGCCGAGCTGACACCGGACCCGGCCCGCCGGGCGCGGCGGGCGCTGACCGCGGCGCAGGCCAAGCATCAGGCCGGCGCGCCGGACGCCGCTCTTCGGCTGCTTGCCATGGCGCAGGCCGGACCGCTGGATGAGCCCGGGCGAGCGCGGGCGGGGTTGCTGCGCGCTCAGCTGGCGGCCGGCGACGGCCGTGGCCGCGACGTATGGCTCCCGCTGATCACGGCCGCCAGCCGCCTCGGACCGCTCGATGCCGGGCTGGCGCGCGAGGCCTACCGCGATGCATTCGGCGCAGCGCTGACCACTGGCCGCCTGGCCGCCGGCAACGGAATGCTTCAGGTGGCAGAGGCGGCGCGGGAGGGCCATCGGGCACCGGAATCATCTCAAGCCGTCAGCCTGATGCTGCATGCCCTGACGGTGCTGATGACCGAGGGACATGCCGCCGGAGCGACGGCGATGAAGCAGGCGCTGAGCACCTTCCGCAATCAGGAGGCCATGGCCGACGACGAGTTCCGGTGGCTGCCGTTCGCGTGCCGCATGTCCCGTGATGCCTGGGACGACGAAGGCTGGTATGTGCTGTCGGCCCGGCTGACCGGGCAAGCACGCCAGGCCGGCGCCCTGCGGGTGCTCCCGGCCGCCCTGCTGGAGGGGGTGGCAGCCCGGCTGGCAGCCGGCGAATTCACGATGGCTGCCTCGTTGTCACAGGAGGCCGAAGCCGTCGCAGCGGTCACGGGTAATCCGCTGGGACCCTACGGTCCGCTGATGCTCGCCGCATGGGAAGGGCGGGACGCTGAAGCCCATCAGCTGATCGCGGACGCTACGCCAGGGATGGTGGCCCGCGGAGAAGGGCACTGGCTGACCATCGCTGCGTGGGCGACGGCGGTGCTCTGCAATGGCCTGGGCCGCTACGATCAGGCGCTGATCGCAGCCGGGCGGGGCAGCGAAGACCCCTGCGAACTGGGCCCCGCCATCTGGTCGCTGGCCGAGCTGGTCGAAGCGGCGGCCCGTACCGGGTCGCCTGAGCGCGCGGCCGGGGCCCTGCGGCAGCTCTCGGAGGTCGCCAGCGCCGCCGCCACCGACTGGGCGCTTGGCATACAGGCCCGCTGCAGGGCTCTGGTCAGCGACGGCGAGCCCGCCGAGTCGCTCTACCTGGAGGCGATCCGGCGGCTTGGCCGGACCCGGATCCGGGCCGAACTGGCCCGCGCGCACCTGCTCTACGGCGAGTGGCTGCGCCGCCAGAACCGCCGCGTGGACGCGCGCGTGCAGCTCCGCGTTGCTCACGAGATGCTGACCGCAATGGGCGCCGAAGGGTTCGCCGAACGTGCCCGCCGCGAGCTGCTGGCGACCAGCGAGACCATGCGCAAGCGCGCGATCAGCATAGGCAGCGAGCTGACCGCGCAAGAGGCGGAGATCGCCCGGCTCGCGGGCGACGGGTACACCAACCCGCAGATCAGCACCCGGCTGTTCATCAGCCCGCGCACGGTCGAATGGCACCTGCGCAAGGTGTTCATGAAGCTGGGCATCAGCTCCCGGAAAGAGCTTCGCGCAGCCCTGCCCGTCCTCCAGCGGGTCTCGCTGCCGGCCTAGCCAGACTGTGCGGCTCGGCTGGCCTGGGCGGCGGGGCCAGCCATCACAGTTCCGTATTCCTAAAATCTGGCGATGCTGCTCACGACGGGTCCAGGGCTGGTCTGTGCCCAGCCCGCCACGGTGGATTTAGGAATACGGTGGGTGCGCGGCGGATCACGCCGTCCAGGGCACGTCCTGCCGCGCTGATGCGCTCGTTCTTCAGCGCGGAGTATCCGGTGGCCCTGGCTGGGTACCCGGTGGTCCGGCGCGGGTCTAGAGGCTCGCGACGTTCAGGACCTCGGTCATGTAGCGGCCCGCGGTGGTGGCGGCGTCGTCGGGGGACTGGCCCTGCTCGCGGGCGGTCATGTAGGCGGAGTACCAGTCCCACCAGTTGTGCGGGGCGTGGCTCTTCTCGTACGGGTCGTGGTGCTCGGCGGTTTCCTTCAGCAGCGCCGCCCGGGACGCGACGTCGGTGGCCGGGTCCGCCCACTGGCGGCCGGGCAGCCGGGTGGTGATCTCCTGGAGCAGGAACTCGTTGCCGTCGGGGTCGCTGAAGGCGGCGTAGGTCTGGTAGGAGCGGCCTTCGGGATCCGGGCCGGGGGCCCGTCCGCCGGCCAGGTGGAACAGCTCGCTGACCGCGATGCCCCGGCTGACCAGGTCGTTGCGCGCCGCGTCGATGTCGGGCACGGCCAGGATCAGGCGGCGCAGCGAGCCGGGCTCGCCGGTGGTCACGCCCACGCCGAAGGCGATCGAGCAGGCCGAATGGGTGGGGGTGAACTGGATCACCCGGAACGCGTCGCCGCGGACGATGTCGGCGTCCAGCCGCCAGCCCAGGTTCTGGTAGAAGTCCTTGGCCCGGTCGGGGTCGGACACCGGCACGGTCACGACCTCGAGCAACATGTCGACGGCTTCGGCTGGGGCGCTGCTGCCGGTGCTGGTCATGCTGACCTCCGCTGGTCGGTTTGGGTGCCGTCAGCAGTATGCGACGGGGAGGCAGCCCGCCGCGCCCGCAAGGTCACTGGCTCATGCACTGGCCCGTCCCGGGACCCTGGCAGACCTGCCCGCAGTGCCGGGGGGCCGGTCTCAGATTGGGTCAGACGGGTTCGCCGGCCCGGGGCAGGATTGCCTCAGCACAGCGATCTGCCGATGAGCGAAGGAGGCGGCCGGTGTCCGGGGAGGCTGAGTCAGCGGGCAAGGTGCGTAGCTGGGACACGAACACCATGCCGTGGGAGATCCGCCACATTGACGAGCTCGACGGCGATCTCGCGGCGAAACAGCTCATCGAGGATCCCGACACCGGGATGTCGGTGATGAAGATGAAGTACTTCGCCGGGTTCACCAACGAATGGCACACACACCCCTGCGCGCATGGCATGTATGTCCTCGACGGAATTCTGAAGACGCACGCCGGGTCCTTCGGCCCGGGCAGCTTCGTGTGGTTCCCCGAGGGGATGGAAATGGAACACGGTGCGACCCAGGACAACGATGTGACGTTCCTGTTCATCGCGAACAAGCCACTCGACATCCATTACACCCGGCTCAGCCCGCCAGAGCCCGCCGGGTAACCGCAACGTCAGCGGGTTGGCGACGTCGCCGCCGCCCTGGCTCAGAACTCGTCGTCGAAGCAGGACCTCCGCGGCCCCGTGCAGACCGGGAACGGGAGCGGCGCTGTTGCCGGCGACCCGTGGGTTCCCGCACGCCCCCGGTGCTGCCGGAGGAGGATGGCCTGCATGGCTGACGAAAGAAGGCGGCCGACGCTGGCGTTTCTCGGCGGCGCGGGCACCGTGACGGGCAGTAAGTTCCTGGCCGACAGCGGCCGGGAACGGCTGCTGCTGGACTGCGGGCTGTTCCAGGGGGCGAAGGCGCTGCGGCTGCGCAACTGGGAGCGGTTCGGCTTCCCGCCCGCGCAGATTGATGCGGTGATCCTCACCCATGCTCACCTCGACCATTGCGGATACCTGCCCGCCCTGGCGCGGCAGGGCTTTACCGGCCCCGTGCTGGCGACCGGATACACCGCTGAGCTGGCCGAGATCGTCCTGCGGGACAGTGCCCGCCTGCTGGCCGAGGACGCGGAGCACGCCAACTCCCATGGCTGGTCCAAGCACCACCCAGCGCTGCCGCTGTATACCGAAAACGACGTCGAGCGGGCAGTGAGGCTGATCACACCCGTCGCCGTGGGCCAGGCGGTAGCCGCCGCCGCGGACGCCGAGGTGACGCTGCACCATGCCGGGCACATCCTCGGCTCGGTGTGGGCCGAGCTGACAATCACTGGCCGCCACGGTCCGCTTACCATCGCTACCAGCGGGGACCTCGGCCGCCCTGGGCATCCGCTGCTCCGCCCGCCAGAGCCCTTCACCGGCGCGGACGTGCTGCTGGTCGAGGCCACCTACGGGAACAGGAAGCACGGCGCCGCCGCGGCACGCGAGGCATTCGCCGAGGCCATCAGGCGGACCCTGCGGCGTGGCGGGTCGGTGATCATCCCCGCCTTCGCGGTGGACCGGACCGAGGTGATCCTGCGGACCCTCAAGGAACTCCGGGAGAGCGGCGACATCCCGGCCGCGCCGGTGCTCATCGACAGCCCGATGGCCCTGGCCGCGCTCACGGTCTACCAGAAGGCCATCGCTGCCCGCTCCGCCGAGCTTCGCCCCGGGATTCTCGCCGACGGCCCGGAGGCGCTGGACCCCGGGCAGCTGACGGAACTGCGCTCCGTAGCGGAATCGATGACCGCTAACAAGCCGTCGCAGCCCTCGCTGATCGTGTCCGCGTCCGGCATGGCCACCGGCGGGCGCGTGCTGCACCATCTGCGGTATCTGCTGCCGGACCGTCGCAACACGGTGCTCGTGGTGGGCTTCGCCGCGGAAGGAACACGGGCGCGCGACCTTGCCAATGGCGCGCGCGTTATCAAGATCCACGGTGAGTACGTGCCGGTCCGCGCGGAGGTCGTGGTGGTGGACGCGTTCTCGGCGCACGCTGACGCCGATGATGTGCTGGCCTGGCTGGCCCGCGCGCCGCAGCCGGCCGCGACATACGTTGTTCACGGTGAGCCAGCGGCTGCAGCGGCACTACGTGACCGGATCGACCGGGAACTCGGCTGGACGGCTGCCGTTCCGGCCCTCGGCGAGCGGGTTGTCATCCGTTCTGCCGGGTCGCGCGGGCGGCCGGGAATCATGCGCTCCCGTGCGCGTTAACATGAGTGTCAGCTGAGAGCCGAGCCGGTCGTCGGATGACGGCTTTCCCGTGCTGTGGTCAGCAGCCCACGCACTGGCGGCTCAGGGTTTGTTTCCATGGCCTGCTGGGACCTGCCTGCGTTGATCGTTGGGGATCCGCAAGCCGGCCCGGCGCTCACAGCATCAGGCCCTCTGCCCGGGACGTTTCTCGCCCCGGCCGCGGGACTGTGCGGCATGCTGCCGTGGCCACCGTGTCCCGGCATTCCAGAGGAGGAGTCTTTGGCTCGACCAGGTCAGCACCCGACGGGCGCTCGCCCTAGCACCGCGCGGAAGCAGCGGCGCGTTCACCACCGCGGCGATGTCGTCCCGGTGCTCGCCCGGACCGTCCGTGAGGTCGAGGCGGCTGCCCGGCGCGGCCGCGTGACGCCTGCCGTGCGCACGAAGTTCCAGGCCGCGGCCCTGCTGCTGCGGGATGAGCGTGCCCGCGTCCGGGCGGCGGCCGTAAGTGACCGTCATCGGGCCGAGCAGCTCAAGCGCCTGGACGGCGTCGCGGCCATCCTCGCGAGGACCGCGGTCCAGGACGCTGGGCTACTGGCGCTGCTCGCCGAGGGCTCCGGCGTCTCCGACGCGGCTCGGTCGCTCCAGCGGGAGATGCTGCGGGACTTCGGCGTCGAGCCGGCGCGCGAAGCGAGCGCGCCTACGGAGACCGCGGCAGCTTCGGCCGGCTCGAAGCGGCGCGTCCTGCCGCAGTCGGTGGTCTCCAGGCAACTGGCGAACCCCTTTGTCGCTCCCGGCTTCTCCGCCGTTGCCCAGCGCACCTCCCGTCCGCGCCGCCTGGCCGGCTGGGAGCTGCTCGGCCCGATGCTGAGTTCCTTCGAGCGGGCCGGCGGGGGAGCCGCGGCGTGCATGGCGCTCCCGGCGCCGACGGCACGGTTCACCCCGGCGGGCCTGGAACTGATGCCGCACCAGGGGCAGCTGGTCGCCGCGGCCGCGGCCGGCCACCGGACGTTCCTGCTTGCCGATGAGCCAGGTTTGGGCAAGACAGCCCAGGCGCTGCTCGCCGCGGAGGCAGCGAACGCCCATCCGCTGGTCGCTGTCGTGCCGAACGTCGTCAAGACCAACTGGGCCCGTGAGGCGGCCCGCTGGGCTCCCCACCGCCGGGCCACTGTGGTGCAGGGTGACGGCGAGGCTGTCGACGGCTTCGCCGATATCGTCGTGCTCAACTACGAGGTTCTGGACCGCCACTTGGGCTGGCTCGGTGACTTCGGCTTCCGCGGCATGGTCGTGGACGAGGCTCACTTCATGAAGAACAAGACCTCGCAGCGCTCGCAGAACGTCCTGGCGCTCTCCGGCCGCATCCGGTCCCGTACGGACCGGCCCCTGCTGATGGCGCTGACCGGCACCCCGCTTATCAACGACATCGAGGACTTCATGGCGATCTGGCAGTTCCTTGGCTGGATCGACGACAGCAAGCCCCTCGACGAGCTCATGGACGCGCTTGAGGACACCGGCCTGACGCCCGCCGACCGGGGCTTTTACGCCGCGGCGCGCCAGTGCGTGATCGACTTGGGCATCGTGCGCCGGCGCAAGCTCGACGTGGCCGCCGACATCCCGGCCCGCCGTGTCGCTGATCTCCCCGTTGAGCTGGACGATCGGGCCGGCCGGTCGATCCGGGCGGCAGAACGGGCCCTCGCTGGCCGGATGGTGGCGCGGTACAAGACCGCGCTCGCGAACCGGTCCTCCGGCGTCGGCGTCGAGGGCCTCGACCATGACCTCGTCCGCCGGGTGGCCCGGTCGGAGCTGAAGGAGGCGGCGACCGCGCAGTCCGGCGAGAACGTGTTCACCCTGATGCGGCGCATCGGCCAGGCCAAGGCCGAACTGGCCGCGGACTACGCGGCTCAGCTGGCCCGCAGCGCCGGCAAGGTCGTATTCTTCGCCAAGCACGTCGACGTGATGGACGCCGCCGAGGAGATCTTCACCCGGCAGGGGGTGCGCTTCTCGTCGATCCGTGGCGGCCAGACGCCCACAGCGCGGCAGGCGAACGTCGAAGCCTTCGTGAACGACACGGACGTCGCGGTCGCGGTGTGCTCGCTGACCGCGGCTGGTGTGGGCCTGAATCTGCAGGTCGCCTCGAATATCGTGCTGGCCGAGATGTCCTGGACCGACGCGGAGCAAACCCAGGCCATCGACCGCAGCCACCGCATCGGGCAGGCCGAACCGGTGACCGCGTGGCGCATCATCGCAGCGCAGACCATCGACGCCCGGATCGCCGCGCTGATCGACAGCAAGGCAGGGCTCGCCGCCCGGGCGCTGGACGGGTCGGACCAGGAGGTCTGCTCTTCGGCCGACATGCAGCTCGAGGCGCTGGTCGCATTGCTGACCGATGCGCTGCGGGCGTCTTTCGGACACGGCAACGCCCTGGTTTCCTGACCGTGAGGTCCCGAGGCGAGACCGTACCCGAGGACCACGGCCGGCCAATTGCGCATGCTGGTTCTACCGCCCTGACCGAGGCACCCCGCCCTGCTGGTGAATGAGGCCATTGCGGTCGTCTGATTTGCGGACCAGTTCACTGACGAGCTGCCTGCTGAGGTCGGCTAGGTGCCGGGCGGCGTTTCTCTCCTGGCGGCCCCGCCGCGTACGCGCGATCACCACACTGCGCTGCATCTCCCGCAGCTACCCGCAAACCCGCAGATCATCGAAGTAGATGGGGAATGCCTGGAGCGCCTGTTTCCGCCCGGAGCTGCGGATTCCCGCGTTCGGGCGGCGGAACTCCTGGGATGGCAGGCTGCCCCGGCTGGTTCAGCACGTAACGTGCAGGACGGCGTTGGTGTCCTGGCGGGCCCCGGCCAGGACATCGATCGCCTCTGCCGTGGGCAGGATGACAAGGTCGACTTTGCGGCGGCGGGCCTCTTCCCGGACCTGCTTCATCACCGGCAATGCGCCCTCGGCACCGGTGCCGATCACCAGCCGGCGGCACCGCCAGGGGATGTCCTCAGCGATCGACAGCGGGGTGTGCCCATATGCGCCGCGGAACTGCTTGGACGCGGCCTTCTTGCGCTTGCGGACCTTTCCGCGGTCGATGATCAGGTCGTGATCGTAGGTCACGCCGTCGACTCGTACAGAACCGAATGAGTAGCCGGTGAATCGCACGCTGATCTCCTTGCCCGCACCCAGATCGTATGGCCGGCCCAGCGACCGGTCCAGACCGGCCAGGGCATCCATGCCGGTGGCAGGACGGGTCAATGCCGGCAGGCGTTCCGGGAGGGATGGGACCGGCGGACGCAACTGCCCATCTCTGCCCTCGGGCGTACAGGCGCCCAGGTCCCCGGCTGCCCACCGGGCAGCACGAGCGTGGGCTGAACTGATACCAGCCCATTGCTGCGACATTGTCGGATGGCGGCCGGCGTGTTCGTAGCACTGATGAGGCCGGCCACGAGGGCGCCGTCACGACCACAGGAGATGACACAGATGCAGCATCGCGAGCCAGTCGCCCGCCGTCTCTACGAGCTCACCGAGCCGATCTCGCTGGTCAACTTCTTCTCCCCGGAGCCCAACGACTCGATGGCGGCGCTCGGCTTCGGCAACTACTGGGACGGCTACTTCGCGGGACGCTCTGCCCCGCTCGGCCGGGCCCCGGCCGTGGTGGTCCACGCGGCCTTCTACAGCTTCGCCGACGGTGAGGTGGCCCGCCACATCCCCAAGGTCTGGGACACGACCACACCCGAGGCGGCGCACGCCGCGCGTGAGCAGGGCTGCGTGGCGGCGCTGCGGCGGATTCTCGGCGACCTCGCCGGGACTCCCGGGCTCGCGCGCGCCGCCGGCCTGCTCGCCAGGGCCTCGACCAGCGCCCCGACCGAGGGACGGGTCATGTACGCCGGGCTCCGCGCACTGCCCATGCCCGAGGAGCCCGTAGCCCGGCTCTGGCACGCGGCCAACATGCTGCGCGAGCACCGCGGGGACGGCCACGTCGCTGCCCTGGTCTGCGAGCAGATCGGCGGGACGGAGGCCCACGTGCTCAGTGCCCTGGCCGCGGGCATCTACCCGGCGGAGTCGTTCGGCCGGATCCACCACCTCCCCAAGGCCCGCCTGGCCGAGGTCATGGACGGCCTGCGCGACCGCGGCCTCCTCGACGCCTCCGGCCGCTTCACCGACGCCGGGCGTGCGGCCAGGACCCGGATCGAGGCACTGACCGACGCCCTCGCAGAAGCTCCCTACGACGGACTGGAGCCGCTGGAACTCGAGCAGCTGATCGCTCTGCTCGAGCCCATCTCCAGAAGGCTCCAGGCCACGGGGTCGCAGTAGGACGCTGCGGGCTGACCGCAGGCCAGCGCCGTCCAGCTCTCCTGCGCGCCGGTGGCGGGTGCATACGGCAGGGCCGGAAAGCCCAGCACTGGCGGCCCAGGCCACGGAAACAAATCCGCTGCCCTCGCGGCGCCGGGCAGAGTCAGCGAGAGCGAAGCGGGGGACTGCCTGCTGGCACTCTATCTGCGCAATCACCTCCCGGGCCCCGGCCACTGCGGGCGTCGCTCCCGAGCCCGCTGATCGCGGCTAGATGAGCGCACCTGTGCGGGGTGCGGGCCAGGCCCGGTA
>DASVBE010000193.1:0-3940 GCA_036375995.1 Streptosporangiaceae bacterium
GGCGTCACGGCCTGCGCCGACGTGCTCGCGCTGGCCCTGGCCGGCGTGGACGCGGCGCTGTACCCGGGCTCCTGGTCGGGCTGGCTGGCCGACCCGGACCACCCGGTCGCCACCGGCCCCGAACCCGGCTAGGCCGCCGGCCGAGCCAGCAGTACTGGCCCTCCGCGAGCCAGCAAGCACGATCAGGCCAGGCGGCGGTCGGTGGCCCAGCGGGTGAGCTGGTGCCGGGTGGACAGCTGGAGCTTGCGCAGCACCGACGAGACGTGGGTCTCCACCGTCTTGACCGAGATGAACAGTTCCCCGGCGATCTCCTTGTAGGTGTAGCCACGGGCGATCAGCCGCAGAACCTCGCGTTCCCGCGGGGTGAGCTGGTCCAGCTCCGGGTCCGGCGGCGGCAGCGCGGCCCCGGCCGGGGCGGCCTGCGAGGCGAACGCGTCCAGCACGAACCCGGCCAGCCGGGGGGAGAACACCGAGTCCCCGGCGGCGATCCGGCGGATCGCGTCGACCAGCTCGTCACCGGAGATGGTCTTGGTCACGTAGCCGCGGGCGCCGGCCCTGATCACCGCGATCACGTCCTCCGGCGCGTCCGACGCGGACAGGGCCAGGAACCGGACCTGCGGGTGGGTCTGCCGGATCGCACTGACGACGGCCTGCCCGCCGCCGCCGGGCAGGTGCACGTCCAGCAGCACGACGTCCGGCTCGTGCGCGCCGATCTGCTCGACCGCCGAGTCCACGTCGGCCGCCTCGCCGATCACGTCCACGTCGGTGCCGAGCTCCATCCGCACGCCGGACCGGAACAGCCCGTGGTCGTCCACGATGAACACCCGGGGGAGGGCCCCGCTGCCTGCGGCGCCCCGGCCGGGCGTGCCCGGGCCGGTCACGCGGGGCTCGGCTCGCGCCGCCCGGAGGCGCGCGGCATGGTCAGCGACACTTCTGTGCCCTCGCCCTTCGTGCTGCGGATCACCGCCGAGCCGCCCCGCCGGGCCATCCGGCCGCGGATCGACTCGGTCACCCCTTTGCGGTCCGGCGGAACCGAGTCCGGGTCGAACCCGCGGCCGCGGTCACGCACGAACAGCGACACCTCATCCGGCTCGACCTCGGCGAACACCGAGACCACGTCCGCGCCGGACCACTTCACCGCGTTCACGGTCGCCTCCCGGCCGGCCGCCAGCAGCGCGCGCAGGTCGTCGTCGAGCGCGCAGTCGCCGACGGTGACCGCGTCCACGGCCACCCCGTGCTGGGCCTCGACTTCCTGCTCGATCAGCCGCACCCCGTCGGCGAACGTCATGCCGTCGGCGTCCAGCGCGCCGGGCGCCCGGCCGTCGAACAGCCAGCTCCGCAGCTCCCGCTCCTGTGCCCGGGCCAGCTGGATGACCTGCTGCGGGTCGCTGGCCCGGCGCTGGATCAGGGCCAGCGTCTGCAGTACCGAGTCGTGCACCCGGGCCGCCATGTCGGCGCGCTCCTCGGCCCGGGCCCGGGCCTGGCGCTCGACCACCAGATCCCGCGCGATCCGCAGCCACCACGGGCCGAGCACAAGCACGATCGCGGCCAGCAGCAGCACGGCCCCGATGACCGGCGCGACCTGCGCGCTGGCCTTCTGGCCGGACCCCAGCAGCAGGCCGAGTCCGGTGCCGAGCAGCACCACGGCGATCGCGAACCGCAGCAGGGTCTGCGACCGGCGGCCCTCGGTCAGCCCGGCCAGCGGCTCGGCCAGGCGCCGGATCGTGGCCTGCTCTTCCGGGGTCGCGTTGCGGCCGACCAGCACCATGCCGACCACGGTGATGGTCAGCGCCCAGGCGACGCCGCCGATCCAGCTGATACCCGCCGCGGACGCGAAGATCAGCAGGACGATCAGCAGCGAGCCGAGGCCGGCCGCCAGCGCGATGCCCCGCTTGTCGGCCAGCGCCTTGCTGATGATCGCGTTGTCCTGGCCGGCCTCCGGGATCAGCAGCCAGGCGATCACGTAGGCGGCCAGGCCGGCGCCGCCGCTGATCAGCGTGGCGAGCACGATCAGGACCCGCATTGTGATCAGGTCGATGCCGGTGCGCGCGGACAGGCCCTCGGCTACCCCGCCGAGCATCCGGTTGGTGGCGCGGCGGCGGATCGGGCCGGGGTCGCGCGGCCCGCGGGCCCACCGGGGGCGCCGGCGCGGCCAGCGGTGGCCCCAGTCGTCGTTGGTCCAGGGGCCGTCCGGTTCTGGCCGCCAGGGCGCGGAACGTGACGGCTCGTTCATCTCCCCATCATCGCGCCTGGCGCCTGCGGCCGCTATCAGGGTCTTCCCTGACTGGGCCGGGCCGGGGCTCAGGGTCCAGGTCAGGGTGCAGGTCAGGGGATGAACCGGGGCTGATCCCGATCGACCGGGGCGGCCGCTGCGAGCAGGCTGGAGGCATGAACGAGACGATCACCTCAAGCCCAGAGACCACCACCTCGCACCAGCCCGCGCCGCAGGGCCTGCGCCGCGACGCCAGCGACAAGATGCTGGCCGGCGTGGCCAGCGGCCTGGCCCGCTACCTCGACGCTGACGTCACCCTGGTCCGCATCGTGTTCGCCGTGCTGTCGGTCGTCGGCGGCGTCGGCGTCCCGCTGTACCTGGCGTGCTGGCTGCTGATCCCCGAGGACGGCGCCGCCGAGTCGCTGGCCAGCGAGTATCTGCACCGCTGGCAGGACCGCTCCCGGTAATCCCAGACCCCAGCTATCCCTGAAGAGGAGACCGATCACCATGTCCGCACCCAGCCGCCCGGCCTGGACCCGGTATCACGGCTACCCTTCCGCGGCGGACGCCGGAATGCGGGTGTCCGACGCCGAGCGCAACGAGGTCGCCGACGAGCTGTCCCGGAACTACGGTGAGGGGCGGCTGGATGAGACCGAGTTCAACCACCGCCTCGACCGGGCCATGCAGGCCAAGACCCGGAGCGACCTCACCGGCCTGCTGGACGACCTGCCCAGCCCGCTGGCCACCCTTCCCGGCGGCCGGTCAGGACCGCCGCCGGCGCCGCGCCAGCCGACCCGGCCGGACCGGCCGCCGCGCGGACGCCGCCGCTTCCGCCCGGTCGAGCTGATCCTGTTCGTGATCATTGCCGTGGTCGTGGGCCACATCGTGACGCACATCTTCTTCACCCCGTGGCTGCTGATCGCGATCCTGGCGTTCCTCTGGCTGCGCTACCGCCCGCACCACTACCGCCGCCCGTAGCCACGGCAGCCCACTGCAGCCGGCCGCCTGAGGGCCGGCCGGCGCCTGGCCAATAGCGAGGATGTGCCGTCGGGTCGATAGAAGACCCCGACGGCACATCGGTGTTCGCCGGTCACGGGCTGTCGCCGTTCACGGGCTGGTACGTGGCGCGCTGGCGGGATGAAGCGGAGCGGCCGCCCGGAGAACGCGGCCGCTCCGCTCCACCCCGTCAGCACGAAGGCAGCCGGGTTCGGGATGCTCCCAGCGACGCTCGGCGGCCGTACGCAGGACATGTTCAGATGGCTCGGTCTTGCCGGGATGTTGCTGTCCGCAAGGCTCTGCCCTGGTCGTGCTACCTGGGCCCGGTTTCGCGCGGCTGCGGCTGGGCTGGGCTTGGGGCCAGGTCGCGGCGGGCAGTGAGCACGAGCCACGTCACCGCGCCGGTGACCAGAGCGGGCCCCGCGGGCGTGCTGCCTGCCACGGTAAGCGCCGCAACGCTCAGCGCCACGGCGACCGCGACCCGCGCGATCAGCCGCAACGGACGCCCGGCGCTGATCCGCCCGGGCAGCCTGGCCGGCTGGCCGGCCAGCCAGCGCACGCCACGTTGCCGCTGGACGGGCGGCGTGGGCCCCGCAGCTTCCGCCGCGTCGGCCATGACTTCGCTGCGGCCTGACCTGGTCCGCAGCAGGTTGTAGGCGGCGGCCGCGGCGGCGAAGGCAGCCGGGTCACCGCCGTCGGCACGGTCCGGGTGGGTCGCTGCGGCCACCCTTC
>DASVBE010000262.1:0-7065 GCA_036375995.1 Streptosporangiaceae bacterium
TCTCCCCCAGCCGCGCACGGCGACCATCGACGCGGCCCGGAACGTGCGCTCGTCGGCGACCAGCGCGACGCTCACGTCCCCGGGGCCGGGGCCGGGCGGGCCGGCGTCGTCGCCGTTCAGTTCGCGGGCCAGGATCTGCACCGCGTCGATCTGCTTGCCGCCGGCGGCGCGCAGCGCCGCCTCGGTGTCCCGCGGCAGGGTCGCGGCCGAGACCCACCAGGCCACCCCGGGCCTGCCCCACTGGCGCACCCGCCCGGCCACCTCGGCGATGAGCTCCGCCGCGGTCCGTTCCGATCGCGACCGGGTGACCTGGGCGGCGGGGAAGGCCGGGTCGAGCGCCCAGTCCGGGTACCGGATGAGCCGGTAGTCGTCGGTCAGCACCTCGACGGCGCCGTCCGGGCACCACTGGCTGGCGGCCGCCGCGTCGAGCACGTGCCGGGGTGTCCACGAGCTCACGCCTGTCCTCCTCTGCAGGTTCATTTCTACCGAACGGGCCGGGCGCGTGCCCCGCCAACGTGCGAGCCCCTCCGAGCGTTGCCGGGCAGCGGCGGCGGGGGCGGTTACGATGAGGTTCCGGTCATGATCAGCTGACCGGCGCCGCTGGGGGTGTCCGTGAAATTCGTCCAGTACTACCTCGACTGCCTGTCCCAGGCGTCCTACCTGATCGGCGACGAGACCACCGGGCGGGCGGCCGTGGTGGACCCCCGGCGGGACGTCCAGGATTACCTGGACGATGCGGCCGCCAGCGGGCTGAGCATCGACTACGTCGTCGAGACGCACGTGCACGCCGATTTCCTGTCCGGGCACCTGGAGCTGGCCGCCGCGACCGGCGCCACCATCGTCTACGGGCAGGCCGCGGACGTGCACTTCCCGCACCGCGGGGTGGCCGACGGCGAGCGTATCCAGCTCGGCCAGGTCGGCCTGGAGTTCCGGGCCACCCCCGGGCACACGCCCGAGTCGGTCTGCATCGTGGTGTGGGAGTCGCCCGGCGCGGACGCGCCGTACGGCGTGCTGACCGGCGACACCCTGTTCATCGGGGACGTCGGCCGCCCGGACCTGCAGGGCGGGCAGGGACTGAGCCCGGAGTTCATGGCCCGCCAGCTGTACCGGTCGCTGCACACCAGCCTGCTCACCCTGCCCGACGCCACCCGGGTGTACCCGGCGCACGGGGCGGGGTCCGCGTGCGGCAAGAACCTGTCCACCGAGAAGGCGTCGACCATCGGCGAGCAGCGTCGCAGCAACTACGCGCTGCGGCTGGGCTCGGCCGAGGACTTCGTGGCCGCGGTTACCGAGGGACAGCCGCCTCAGCCCGGCTACTTCGCCCGGGTGGCCGAGCTTAACCGGGAATCGCACCAGCTCGCGGACGTCGAGGAGCCGCCGCTGCTGACCCTGGACCAGGTGCTGCGGCTGGCCGCGGGGGGCGCGGCCGTGCTCGACGTCCGCTCCCCAGAGGAGTTCGCCCGCGGGCACCTGCGCGGCTCGGTCAACGTCGGCCTCGACGGCCGCTTCGCCGAGTATGCCGCGCAGGTCGTCGGCGGCGACATCGTCGTCGTGTGCGACCCCGGCCGCGCCCGCGACACCAGGCTGCGGCTGGCCCGGGTGGGCCTGGACTCCGTCGTCGGGGCCCTCGACCAGCCGGAGTCCGCCTTCGTCGAGCACCCTGAGGCGGCCGGCACCGCCAGCCGCCTGACCGCCCGCCAGCTGGCCGGCGCCCGGGCCGCCGTCCCCGGCCTGGTGCTGCTGGACGTGCGCGGCCCGGGCGAACGGGAGATTGGCCGCATCGAGGACAGCGTGCACATCCCGCTGGGCCAGCTGCGGGACCGGGTGGGCGAGCTCGACCCGGCCCGCCCGGTCGTCACCTACTGTGCCGGCGGCTACCGGTCGTCCATCGCGGCCAGCCTGCTCCGTGCCTCGGGCTTCGCCGACGTATCCGACCTCATCGGCGGCTACCAGGCGTGGCAGGCGGCGGCCTGACCGTCAGTAGCTGAAGGTGGTCGCGCCCTCGTCACCGATCCACTCCCACAGCTGGACGCTGCCGGCCAGTTCGGCGTTCGGGATCAGATCACCCTTGTCCAGCTGCTTGGCGTTGAAGCACACCGGGCAGACCATGAACGTGCCCCCGGCCTTCTCGTACCGGGCCAGCAGGTCCGGCAGCGGCGGGCAGCCGTCGCAGGCCACCCCGGTCGCCACCCCGGTCAGCGCCAGCCGGACCGCCTCCTTGGCCTGGAACATCAACGTCGGGCGCCCCGCCTCGGCCGCTCCCACCGCGACCAGGAACGCCACCGTCACCTTCTCCGGATCCTCCAGACCCGTGGTCAGGCTGATCACTGCCTTGCCGGCCATCGCTGCCTCCCCTTCTCATCGGCACTGTGCGCTGTGAGGAGACGGTAAAGCGGGCGCCAGCGGGCCGGATACCGTAGAACTACGGTATTTGACGGGTTACTTACGGCGGTCGGTGGCGCTGGCCACGTTCGCGACGATCACCGCGAACGGCGGGATGGCCACGGCCACCGCCGAGACGATCACGGCCGCGAGCGTCGAGTACCGGTCGATCACCGCCCAGGAGAGCACGAACAAGCCGATGCACGTCGCCATCAGCCCGAAGTACCAGCGCTTGTCGGTGCGCGACGGCTGCGGACCCGGGTCGTTATCGCTGTCCGTCACGAGCGTCGGATGCCCGGGCCGCGGCGTCTCAAAACGTGGCCGGCGCGGCGTACGGGTCTGCGGCGGTCCGCCTGGTTATGTTCTAATGCATGTTCGATGAGAGCGCGGTGCTTGACGAACTCAACGAGCAGCAGCGGCAGGCGGCCACCCAGCACGGCGGTCCGCTGCTGGTGCTGGCCGGGGCGGGCACCGGGAAGACCAGGACACTGGTCGCGCGGGCGGCGTGGCTGCACGGCAGCCAGGGGGTGCCGGCCAGCCGGATCCTGCTGCTGACCTTTACCCGCCGCGCTGCCAGCGACATGCTCGCCCGGGCCGCGGCGTGGTTCGACGGCTCGTCCGGCCGGATCTGCGGCGGGACCTTCCACGCCATCGCGCACAAGATCATCCGGCAGCACGCGGAGTCGTTCTCGCTGCCGCCGCAGTTCACCATCCTGGACCAGGGCGACGCCACCGACCTGCTGGACGTGCTGCGGCCGGACCACGGGTTTGACGGCACCGGACTGCGGGCGCCGCGGGCGGCGACGTGCGCGGATATCTACACCCGCTGCGTCAACACCGGGCGGCCGGTCAGCGAGGTGGTGACGGCCGGCTTCCCGTGGTGCAAGCCGTTCACCGCGCAGCTGGCCGCGCTGTTCCGCGCCTACACCGCGCGCAAGCGGGCCAGGAACCTGCTGGATTTCGACGACCTGCTGCTGCTGTGGCAGGCGGCGCTGGCCGACCCGGCCGCAGGCCCGGTGCTGCGCGGCATGTTCGACGCGGTCCTGGTGGACGAGTACCAGGACGTCAACGCCGTCCAGGCCAGCATCGTGCGGCTGCTGCAGCCGGACGGCAAGCAGCTGACCTGCGTGGGCGACGACGCCCAGGCTATCTACGGGTTCCGCGGTGCCGACCCGGCGCACCTGCGGCAGCTCACCGCCGACTACCCGGGGCTCGACATCGTGCGGCTGGACCGCAACTACCGGTCCCGGCAGGGCATTCTCGGCCTGGCCAACGTAATCCGTCCGTCATCACCCGGCCTGGACCTGAGGCTGTCCGGCGACCGCGGGCCGGGGGTGGCCCCGCTGCTCGTCCGCTGCCACGACGAGGCTACCCAGGCGCGGGAGATCTGCGCCCGGGTGCTCGAGGCGCACGAGGACGGCGCCGCGCTGCGCGACCAGGCGGTGCTGGTCCGCGCCGCTCACCACAGCGACATGCTGGAGATCGAGCTGAGCGCGCGGAAGGTCCCGTACCTGAAGTTCGGCGGACTGCGGTTTACCGACACCGCTCACGTCAAGGACTTCCTCGCCGCCGCCAGGGTCATCGTCAATCCGGCTGACGAGCTGGCCTGGTTCCGGCTGCTCCGGCTGCACGAGGGCATCGGCCCGGCGCATGCCCGCCGCGTGCTCGACGCCCTGGACCCGGGCGGCGGCGGCGCAGGCCCGCCGGACGCCTGGGCTCCGGCCGTCGAGGCCGCCAAGGCCGTCGAGGCCGCGCCGGCCCGGTCCCGGCGGGCGCTGGCGGGCACCCTCGGCCGGCTCGCCGACGCGGCCCAGCAGATCGGGGCCGGGCAAATCGGGGCCGGGCAAATCACGGGCGGGCAAATCACGGGCGGGCAGACCGCCGGCGGGCAGGCGACAGCGGTGCTGGCGCTGCTCGACCCGCTGATCCGGGCCCGCTACCCCGACGCCACGGCCCGGATCAGCGATCTGCAGCGGCTCGCCGACGCCGCCGCGGCGCAGCCGTCGCTGCACGACATGCTGGCCGAGCTGACCCTGGACCCGCCGGTCTCCTCGTCGGACCTGGCCGGGCCGCCCCGCCTGGACGAGGACTACCTGACCATCTCCACCATCCACGCCGCCAAGGGACTCGAATGGCCGATCGTGCACCTGCCCCACCTGGTGGACGGCGCGCTCCCCAGCGACATGGCCCTCGCTGACCCCGGCGGCCTGGCCGAGGAGCACCGCCTGTTCTACGTGGCCGTCACCCGGGCCCGCGAGCACCTGTACCTGTACGCGCCGCAGCGGCTGCACGTGCACCGCCGCGGCCGCGACGACCGGCACGGGTTCGGTCAGCTGACCCGGTTCCTGGACGACGGGGCGCTGGCCGCCTGCGAGAGCGTCACCGCCGCGCCGCTGGCGCCGGTGCTGCCCGCGGTCGGATCCCTGGCCACTAAGGTCGATGCGGCCCTCGGCGCCCTCTGGGACGGCTGAAACCCTGAGAACCTCTAAGCTCGCCTGATCGGCGTTACTTCTGAGGGGGTCCTGATGGACGGTGGCCCGGCGCCGCTTCCCCCGGCGCAGGCGCTCCAGTCGTGGACGTCCGGGGCGAAAGACCTGGTCATGACCGCGCTGGGAAGCAGCCGCGTATGGGCGACGACCGGCCAGGGCATCTTCACCGAGATCTACTGGCCCGCCGTGGACCAGCCCCAGGTGAAGGACCTCGGATTCCTCATCGGCGGAACCGGCTGGTGGCAGGAGGTCAAGCGGGCGGGCACATACACGCTGTCCACTCCGGAGCCCGGGCTGATGCTGCCGACCATCGTGCACGCCGGGAGAGACCAGGCCTACCAGCTGACCCTGCGGCCGGTGGTGGACCCGGACCACGACGCGCTGCTCATCGACTACGAACTCACGGGTGAGGGCGTGCGGCTCTACCCGTTGCTGGCCCCGCACCTGGGCATCAGCCAGATCACCCCGGAGTCGCAGTGGGCGGCGCTCGGGGCGGACAACCTCGTGTGGACCGACCCGGCGGACCTGGCCATGTTCGCCAGCGGCAGCAGCGGTTTCCTGTGCCTGCTCGCCCGGCCCGGCTTCACCCGCGCCGGAGCCGGCTACGCGGGCGACACGGACGGCTGGACCGACTTCAGCCGCCATCAGTCGATGACCTTGACCTACGGTCAGGCCGGGCCCGGGGTCGTCGCCCTGACCGGGGAACTGGCGGCGGGCTCCGGGCTGCTCGCCCTGGGGTTCGGCGACCGCGAGGACACGGCCCG
Source organism: Streptosporangiaceae bacterium (assembly GCA_036375995.1). Classification (GTDB taxonomy): domain Bacteria; phylum Actinomycetota; class Actinomycetes; order Streptosporangiales; family Streptosporangiaceae; genus DASVBE01. The sequence goes on from DASVBE010000262.1 coordinate 5,636, forward strand.
GGCCGCGGCGCAGGCGAGCCTGGACGCCGGCTACGACGCGACGGCCGCGGCGTTCGCCCGGGGCTGGCGGGCCTGGATGGAGGGCCTCACCCTGCCCGGGCCGGCCCAGCCGACCGCGGCGGGGTCAGCTGGGCCGCCGGGGCTGGCCGACGCGCTGCGGGAGTCGGCGGTGGTGCTGCGGACCCACGCCGATCACACTGTGTCCGGCGCCTACGTGGCCGGCCTCGCGATCCCGTGGGGGAACTACGGCAACGACCCCGGCGGGTACCACATGGTGTGGTGCCGGGACGGCGGGGAGACCGCGCTCGCGCTCGCGGCGGCCGGGCATACCGGCGACGCCGCGACCGCGCTCGGTTACCTGGCCGGGCGGCAGCGTCAGGACGGGTCATGGCCCCGGTGCTTCTTCGTCAGCCGGGTGCCGGCCGCCTTCGACCCGCAGGCGGCGGTACAGCTGGATGAGGTCGCGTTCCCGCTGCTGCTCGCGGGCAAGCTCGACGAACTCGGCGTGCCCATGCCCGAGGGCGCCGACAACGCGATCACCTCGGCAGCTGGTTACCTGGCCCGCAACGGCCCGGTGTCCAGCCAGGACGTGGACCGGTGGGAGGAGAACGCGGGCGCGAGCCCCTTCACCATCGGGCTGGAGATCGTCGCGATGCTCGTCGCCGCCACCAGGCTGACCGGCCCGGACCGGGCGCTCGCCCGGGCCCTGGCGGACAACTGGAACGAGCGCCTGGAGGAGTTCACGTTCGTGTCCGGCGACGAGATCGACCAGGCCTTCGGCACCGACGGGCACTACGTCAGGATCGGGCGGCCCGGCGGCGGACGCGTCGAGGACCGCAATCAGCCGCAGGGGACCCAGCCCGTCGCTGCCGCGGCCCGGGTGGGCCTGGAGTTCGGCTACCTGCCGCGGCTCGGCCTGCGCGACCCGGCCGATAAGCGGGTCACCGACACGCTGGCCATCGCCGAGGCGATGCTCGGCGCCGACACCCCGAGCGGGCGTGCCTACCATCGCTATGACGTCGACGGTTACGGGGAATGGCCGGACGGCAGCGGCTGGCCGGTACGCAAGTTCGGCATCGGCCGGCCGTGGCCGGTGCTGGCCGGCGAGCGAGGGCACCTGGACGTCCTGGCCGGCGGGGACGCGACGACCCAGCTGCGGGCGATGCTGGCCATGCGCGGCCGGGGCGGCCTGCTGCCCGAGCAGATCTGGGACGCGAACCCGCTCCCCTGGCAGAACCTGTGGCCGGGTCAGCCTACCGGCAGCGCGATGCCGCTGGCGTGGGCGCACAGCGAGCTGATCAAGCTCGCGGTGGCGGCCGCGACGGGCAAGCCGGTCGAGCTCCTCGCCCTGGTCAGCGACCGGTACCGCGCGGTCGGGCCCGCCTCGCGGACCTGGTTCTGGCGGGACGCCAGCCCGGTACTGACGCTGC
>DASVBE010000343.1:0-4067 GCA_036375995.1 Streptosporangiaceae bacterium
CCCGGCTCCGGCCCGTCGTCGTAGGTGAGCACCACCGGCCGCTCTCCCGCGCCCGGCTCCACCGCCCACACCGACGCCCCCGGCGCCTGAACCCCGTCGTGCCCATCAGCGTCTGTCACGCTGACGACAATACGGTGCGGAACTCACGACGCCCCCCGGGCGGACGGCCCATCCGGCCGGGTCAGGGGTGGATCCGCCTGCCGTGGCCCTGCTGTGCTCGCGCTGGCCGAGGTTGACGTGGGCCGGCGCGCCACCCGACACTGACCGCTCAGGAGGAGATGTGGCGAAGACGCCGGTCAGTATCAGGGAGGTCGCTGCCCTGGCCGGCGTATCCCTCGGCACGGTCTGCAACGTGCTGAACCACCCCGAGGTTGTGGCCGAACGGACCAGGGCGCGGGTCCAGGCGGCGATCAAGGAACTGGGGTTCATCAGGAACGAGTCCGCCCGCCAGCTGCGGGCCGGCCGCAGCCGGACCATCGGCCGGGTCGTGCTGGACGTGGCCAACCCGTTCTTCACCGACGTGGCCCGCGGGGTGGAGGACGCGGCCAGCGGGGCAGCCGCCGCCAGCGGGGCGGCGGGCTGAGCCCGTGCGGATCTCGCTGTTCGTCACCTGCCTGGCCGACACGCTGTTCCCGCAGGTGGGCAAGGCGACGGTGACGCTGCTCGAGCGGCTCGGCCACCAGGTCGAGTTCCCGGCGGCGCAGGCCTGCTGCGGGCAGATGCACGTGAACACCGGCTACCAGCGGGAGGCATTGCCGCTCATCCGGCGCTACGTCAAGGTGTTCTCCGGCGCGGACGCGGTGGTCGTGCCGTCGGGTTCGTGCGCCGGGTCGGTCCGGCACCAGCACGCGATGGTGGCCCGGCGGCTGGGTGACGAGGCCCTGGCCCGCCAGGCCGCGGCGGTGGCCGCCCGCACCTGGGAACTGTCCGAGCTGCTGACCGACGTGCTCGGCGTGGAAGACGTGGGCGCCTACTACCCGCACCGGGTGACCTACCACCCGACCTGCCACAGCCTGCGGGTGCTGGGGGTGGGCGACCGGCCGCTGCGGCTGCTGCGCCAGGTGGACGGGCTGGCGCTGGTGGAGCTGCCGGAGTCGGTGGCCTGCTGCGGGTTCGGCGGCACGTTCGCGGTGAAGAACGCCGACACCTCGATCGCGATGCTGGCCGACAAGATGCGCCACGTGCTGTCCACCGGGGCGGAGGTGTGCACCGCCGGGGACAGCTCGTGCCTGATGCACATCGGCGGCGGGCTGTCCCGGCTGCGGGCCGGGGTCAGGACCGTGCACCTGGCCGAGATCCTCGCCTCGACCCGGGCCGGGACGGGAGGGCTGCGATGACGTTCCTGGGGATGCCGCCGGTAGCGCCGCCCGGGGTCGGGCACCTGGAGGGCACCGAGGCGTTCCCGGCCGCCGCCCGCCGGGCGCTGGCCGACAGCCAGCTGCGGGCCAACCTGGCCCGGGCCACCTCGACGATCCGGGCCAAGCGGGCCCGGGTGGTAGGAGAGCTGCCGGACTGGGAGGAGCTGCGGGCCGCGGGCGAGGCCGTCAAGACGGCCACGATGGCGCGGCTGGACGAGCACCTGGAACGGCTGGAGGCCGAGGTCACCGCGCGCGGCGGGACCGTGCACTGGGCCCGGGACGCGGCCGAGGCCAACGAGACCGTGGCCGGGCTGGTCCGTGCCGCCGGGGCCACCGAGGTGGTCAAGGTCAAGTCCCTGGCCACCGACGAGATCGGGCTGAACGACGCGCTGGCCGCCCACGGGATAGCGGCCTGGGAGACCGACCTGGCCGAGCTGATTGTCCAGCTCGGCGCCGACCGGCCGTCGCACATCCTGGTCCCGGCCATCCACCGCAACCGGGCCGAGATCCGGGAGATCTTCCTGCGCGAGATGGGCGACGTGGACCCGGGGCTGACCGACGACCCGGCCGCGCTGGCCGAGGCGGCACGGCTGCACCTGCGCCGCAAGTTCCTGTCCGCCCAGGTGGGGATCAGCGGGGCGAACTTCGCCATCGCCGAGACCGGCACGCTGTGCGTGGTCGAGTCCGAGGGCAACGGGCGGATGTGCCTGACCCTGCCGCGCACGCTGATCACCGTCATGGGCATCGAGAAGGTGCTGCCGTCCTGGGCCGACCTGGCGGTGTTCCTGCAGCTGCTGCCGCGGTCCTCGACCGGCGAGCGGATGAACCCTTACACCTCGATGTGGACCGGGGTGACGCCCGGCGACGGGCCGCAGCAGGTGCACCTGGTGCTGCTGGACAACGGCCGGACGGCCGCGCTGGCCAGCGGCACCGGCCGGGCCGCGCTGCACTGCATCCGGTGCTCGGCCTGCCTGAACGTGTGCCCGGTGTACGAGCGGGCCGGCGGGCACGCGTACGGCTCGGTGTACCCGGGCCCGATCGGCGCGGTGCTGTCCCCGCAGCTCACCGGGGTGGAGCGGAACGCCTCGCTGCCGTACGCCTCGTCCCTGTGCGGCGCCTGCTACGAGGTCTGCCCGGTGCGGATCGACATCCCGTCGATCCTGGTGGAGCTGCGCGCCCGGCACGTCGAGGAGTCGCGGCGAGACCACCGTGTTCCCAGTGCCGAGGCGGCCATGATGGCCGCGGCCTCGTGGGTAATGGGCCACCCGGCCCGGTTCCGCGCGGCCCAGCGGGCCGGCCGCCTGGGCCGCCTGGCCGGGCGCCGCGGCCGGATCCGCCGCCTGCCGCCCCCGCTGGCCGGCTGGACCTCGGCCCGCGACGCCCCCGTCCCGCCCGCGCAGACGTTCCGCCAGTGGTGGCGCCAGGAGCGGGGCGGCTCATGACCGCCCGCGACGAGGTCCTGGCCCGCATCCGCCAGGCCAACGCCGCCGCCGGCGTGACGTCCCCAGCCGGCCCGGCCGGGGGCGCACCCGCCTACCGGGCCCAGGGTGAGCGGGACCTGGCCGGGCGCCTGGACCTGCTCACCGACCGCCTGACCGACTACCGCGCCACGGTCCGCCGGTGCACGCCCGCGGGCCTGGCCGCCGAGGTCGCCGCGGCCCTGGCCGACCGCGGCGCCCGCCGGGTCGTGGTGCCGCCCGGCCTGGACCCGGCCCTTCTGGCCGCCGCGGACGCCGAGGTCACGGCCGACGGCCAGCCGGAGATCCTGGGCCCCGCCGTGCTGGACGCCATGGACGCCGTGGTCACCGGCGCGGCCGTCGCGATCGCCGAAACCGGCACGATCGTCCTGGACGCCTCCCCCGCCCAGGGCCGTCGCGCGATCTCGCTGGTCCCCGACTGCCACCTGTGCATCGTCTACGCAGACCAGGTCACCGAGCTCGTCCCCGAAGCCGTGGCCCAGCTGGCCGCCACCGCTGGCCGGCCCCTGACCTGGATCAGCGGACCCTCAGCCACCAGCGATATCGAGCTGGAACGCGTCGAAGGCGTACACGGCCCCCGCACCCTGGTCGTGATCCTGGTGGCTCCGGAGGTTTGACGTCCGGTGACCGGGACAGGGGAGAGAACTACCCATACCCGCAAGCGAGGAGTTCCGGCGTGCTGACGCTCACTGATCAAGCGGTCACGGCGATCCGCAACCTGACCGCCCAGGCTGGGCTGCCGCCCGAGACCGGGCTGCGCATCGCCCCGGAAGAGGGGGCCACCCCCGGGCTGGCGCTGTCCCTGGCCGATGCCCCGCAGGCCGGCGACCAGGTCATCGAGGCCTCCGACGTGCAGGTGTTCGTTCAGCCCGAGGCCTCGGCCGTGCTCGACGACAAGGCCCTGGACGCCCAGATCAACGACGACGGCGAGGTGTCGTTCACGCTGCAGAACCAGAGCTGACCCCGGTGCCCAGGCCCGCCCGGGCGGGCCTGGGCACTGATTACCAGGCCAGCCCGGGGGTAGCCGCCTGCCCATGGCACGGAACGTGGCGCAGCAGGGGTCCTCCGGTGAGCACGCCGTGATCGCCCGCGCCCGCGACGCCGGCGGCGACGACCGCGCTAGCGACCCAGGAGGTGCAGGTCACAGTGACTGAGCAGGAACCCACGGTGGCCGACCAGATAGCGGCGGCGCTGGACAGGCTCTCCGGCGACGCGGCCCGCGAGCTGGGGC
>DASVBE010000359.1:0-63585 GCA_036375995.1 Streptosporangiaceae bacterium
CCCGGCTCAGCCGAAGAAGACCAGCTTCGCCGCGGCCACCAGGCCGATGACCACGATGATGATCCGCAGGGCCAGCGGCGGCAGCTTGCGGCCGACCCTGGCGCCGAGCACACCGCCGGCCGCCGAGCCCACCGCGATCAGGCCCGCGACCACCCAGTTGACGTGGGCGAAGAAGATGAAGACCACAGCCGCGGTGCCGTTCACCACGGCCACGAGCACGTTCTTGCCCGCGTTGGCGCGCTGCAGGTCGGCGTGCAGGAAGCTGCCCAGCAGCCCGATGACCAGCACCCCCTGGGCCGCGCCGAAGTAGCCGCCGTAGGCGCCGGCGAGCGCGATGCCCGCGGGCAGCACCGGCCCGGGCCGTTGCTCCCCGCCCGTGCTTTGCTGGCCGGCCCCGCCCTCTTCTCCGGTCGCGGCCCGCCGCCGGGCCAGCCAGGCGTTCAGCCGGGGCTGGACGATCACCAGCGCGCAGGACAGCAGGATCAGCACCGGCACGATCAGCGTGAACGCGCTGGGCGGCAGCGACAGCAGCAGGATCGCCCCGGCCAGCGAGCCGGCCATCGAGGCCACGCAGAGCCGGAGCAGCACGGCCCGCTGCCCGGCCAGCTCGGACCGGTAGCCGACCGAACCGGTGATGTTGCCGAACACCAGCCCCACGTTGTTCGACACGTTGGCGATCACCGCCGGGAAGCCGAACGCGAGCAGGGTCGGGAAGGTGATCAGCGAACCCGAGCCGACGACGGCGTTGATCCCGCCCGCCGCCACCGCGGCCGCGAAGATCGCCAGCGCCTCAGCGGGGGGCACTGGGGCATTTCTGCATAGTCCCGATCGTAAGGAGGCCCGGGCCAGGTCAGCGCAGCGGGACCGCCCTGGCCGTCCACCGCAGGTCCCGGTGCTCGACGATCAGCGGCAGCCCGAAGCACTTGGACAGGTTCCGCTCGGTGAACACGTCCTGCACCCGGCCCGCGGCCAGCACGGTGCCCTTGCGCAGCAGCAGCGCGTGGGTAAAGCCGGGCGGCACCTCCTCGACGTGATGGGTGACCATCACCATCAGCGGCGCGAGCGGGTCCCAGGACAGCGCGGCGATGCGGCGCAGGAGGTCCTCCCGGCCGCCGAGGTCCAGCCCGGCGGCGGGCTCGTCGAGGAGCAGCAGTTCCGGGTCGGGCATCAGCGAGCGGGCGATCTGCACCCGCTTGCGCTCGCCCTCGGACAGGGTGGCGAACCGGCGCCGGATCAGGTGCGCGCAGCCGAGCGCGTCGAGCAGTTCCACCGCCCGGGTCACGTCGCTGGACTCGTAGTCCTCGGTGTTCCGGCCGAGGATCCCGTAGGACGCGGTCAGCACCAGGTCGATGACCTTCTCCGCGGGCGGCACCCGGTCCGCCAGCGCCGAGCTGGCCAGCCCGATCCTGGTCCGCAGGTCGAAGATATCGGCCGTGGCCAGGTCCTCGCCGAGGATCCCGGCGTGGCCCTCGGTGGGCGGCAGCTGCGCGGCGGCCACCTGGAGCAGGGTGGTTTTGCCGGCCCCGTTGGGGCCGATCACCACCCAGCTCTCGCCGCTGCGGACGGTCCAGTCGACGTCGCGGATCAGCGCTGACCGGTCCCGCCGGACGCCAACCCCACGCAGCCGGAGCACTTCGTCCGACATGCGGCTCCTTTCCGGCCTGCCGGCCATCACCAGCATGAACCTACGGCATCGGGTGCACCCCGCACCGCACCGCACCGGTACCGTGGAGGAGATGTCCGGGCCGCAGATTTCACTTCTGATCACGCTGACCGGCCGGGCCCGGCCGGGCGTGACGTCACGCCTGTTCACGGCGCTGGCCGCGCACGAGCTGACGGTCGACGACGTGGAGCAGGTGACGATCCGCGGCAAGCTCGTGCTGGGCGCCCTGCTGACCGCCGGGGCCGCACCGGACCTGACCGCGATCCACCGCGAGGTGGCCGCGATCGCCGCCGATCTCGGGCTGGAAGCGGAGATCACGATGGGCTCCGGGGAGCAGCCCCGGCGCCGCGGCCGGCTGCACGTCACCGTGCTGGGCAGCCCCCTCCAGCCGTCGGTGATCGCCGCGATCGCGGGCCGGATCGCCGCCGACGGGGCGAACATCGACCGGATCGGCCGGCTCGCGGACCGGCCGGTCACCTGCATCGAGCTGGAGGTCTCCGGGGCCGACCCGGACCGCCTGCGGGCCGCCCTGGCCCGCGAGTCGCTGGACCTGCGGGCCGACGTGGCCGTGCAGCGCGGCGGCCTGCACCGGCGGGCGATGCGGCTGGTCATGATGGACGTCGACTCCACGCTGGTCGACGGCGAGGTGATCGACCTGCTGGCCGAGCGGGCCGGCTGTGCCGACAAGGTGGCCGCGCTGACCGGCGCGGCCATGCGCGGCGAGCTCGACTTCGCGACGGCGCTGCAGGAGCGGGTCGCGCTGCTGGCCGGGCTGGGCGAGGCCGATCTGGAGGCGGTCCGGGCCGGGCTGCGGCTGGCCCCGGGCGCGCGCACCCTGGTCCGCACGCTGAAGCGGCTTGGCTACCGGTGCGGCGTGGTCAGCGGCGGGTTCAGCCAGTTCACCGACCCGCTGGCGGAAGAACTCGGGCTGGACTTCGCCGCCGCGAACACGCTGGAAATCTCCGGCGGCACGCTCACCGGGCGGGTCACCGGGCCGGTCATCGACCGGGCCGGGAAGGCCGGCGCGCTGCGCCGGTTCGCCGCGGAGGCGGGTGTCCCGCTCAGCCAGACCGTCGCGGTCGGCGACGGCGCCAACGACCTCGACATGATCGCGGCGGCCGGTCTCGGCATCGCCTTCAACGCCAAGCCCACGGTCCGGGCCGCGGCCGACGCCTCGGTGAGCGTCCCGCACCTGGATGCGGTCCTCTACCTGCTCGGCATCTCCCGGTCCGACGTAGAGACCGCCGACGCCACCGGCTGACCCGGCAGCACGGGGCGCGCCGCTCGTGGCCGGTGCCGTTACTGGCGGGGGGTCCAGGAGGCGATCAGGCTGCCGTCGCCCGGGTTGAGCCGGGACCACGGGCCGCTGAAGCCGATCACCGCGATAGCCGACGTCGGGAACCCGGCCGGGCGCCAGCCGGCCAGGGCGGCGGCCAGGTTTCCCGCGGCCGGGTTGTGGCCGACGTACATCAGGGTGGTGGCCTGATCCGCGGTGCCACGGATGAATTCCAGCAGGTCCCCGGCCGTGGCCTCGTAGAGGGACTCAGTCTCGTGGGCGCGTACTCCGTAATCAGTGAATTCCGCCGCGACCTGGCGCCACGTCTGGCGGGCCCGCCGCGCGGAGGAACAGATGACGGCGTCCGGCACGTAGCCCTGCCCGGCCAGCCACTGGCCGGCCCGCGTCGCGTCGGCCATTCCGCGCCGGGTCAGCGCACGTTCCAGGTCCGGCCCGCCGGGCAGGTCGCCCGCCTTGGCGTGCCGCATCACGATCAAGCGCCTGGTCTGGGGGTCTGTCATGGCTGCCTCCTCGCCCGGTCCAAACGAAGGCGGGCTGGCCACCTGGTGGCCAGCCCGCCTCTTCGTTTCCCCGCCCCTTCGTTCCCGCGGTCAGCGGCGGTCAGGCCGCGGCGGTGTCCGCCGATTCCTTGCCGTTGTCACCGGACTCCGCCTCGTCGCCCTCGCCCTCGGACTTCGGGCTGGCCGGGCCGGACGCGGACTCGGCCCCGCTGGGGCCGGACTCCGCGATGCTGGTGGAGCGGCGCTTGGAGATCACGATCGCGGCGACCACGATGGCGATGGCGCCGATGGCGATCCCCGTGCGCAGGCCGGTGTTGTGGCTGTACTTGACCACGCTAGTCGCGATCAGCAGCGAGACCAGGTTCATCACCTTGATCAGCGGGTTGATCGCCGGGCCCGCGGTGTCCTTGAACGGGTCGCCGACCGTGTCGCCGATGACCGTGGCCTCGTGCGCCGGGGATCCCTTGCCGCCGAAGTGGCCGTCCTCGACCAGCTTCTTGGCGTTGTCCCAGGCGCCGCCGGAGTTGGCCAGGAACACCGCCATCAGCGCGCCGGCCGCGATCGCGCCGGCCAGGTACGCGCCCAGCGGCGCGTAGCCGAACGCGAACCCGACCGCGATCGGGGTCAGCACGGCCAGCAGGCCCGGCGTAGCCAGTTCGCGCAGCGAGTCGCGGGTGCAGATGTCGACCACCCGGGCGTACTCGGGCTTCTCGGTGTAGTTCATGATCCCGGGGTGGGTGCGGAACTGCTCGCGGACCTCGAACACCACCCGGCCCGCGGCCCGGCCGACGGCCATGATGGCCAGGCCGGAGAAGTAGAACACGACCGCGGCGCCGACGATCACGCCGATCAGCACGTTGGGCTTGTCCACCGACAGGCTGAAGGTGCCCGCCGCGCGGCCGAGCTGGGCCTCCACCGTAGTGCGGAACGAGCCGAACAGCGCGGTGGCGGCGAGCACCGCGGTGGCGATCGCGATGCCCTTGGTGATCGCCTTGGTGGTGTTGCCGACCGCGTCGAGCTTGGTCAGCACGACCGCGCCGTCGCCGGTGACGTCGCCGGACATCTCGGCGATGCCCTGCGCGTTGTCGGAGACCGGGCCGAAGGTGTCCATGGACACGATCACGCCGACCGTGGTCAGCAGGCCGGTGCCGGCCAGCGCGACCGCGAACAGCGCGATCGTCGCGTTGCCGGTGCCGAGCAGGAACGCGCCGTACACCGCGGCGGCGATCAGCAGTGCCGAGTACACCGCGGACTCCAGGCCGACCGCGATGCCGGACAGGATCACGGTGGCCGGGCCGGTCCGCGAGCTCTCGGCGATCTCCTTGACCGGGCGGCGGTTGGTCTCGGTGAAGTAGCCGGTCAGCAGCTGGATCGCGGAGGCCAGCACGAGGCCGATGAGGACCGCGCCGATGGCCAGCCACCGCGGGTTGCCGCCATGCGCCAGGATGCTGGCGCTGCCGACCCCGGTCACACCCTTGAGCTTGCTGAAACTGTCCGGCAGGTAGACGAACGCGGCGACCACCACGAGGACCAGCGAGATGACCGCGGAAATGAAGAAGCCGCGGTTGATCGCGGTCATGCCGCTGCGATCACCCCGGCGCGGCGCGACCACGAAGATGCCGGCCATCGCGGTGATGACCCCGATGCCGGGCACGATCAGCGGGAACACCAGGCCCTGCGAGCCGAACGCCTTGACGCCCAGGATCAGCGCGGCGACCAGCATCACCGCGTAGGACTCGAACAGGTCCGCGGCCATGCCCGCGCAGTCGCCCACGTTGTCACCGACGTTGTCGGCGATCGTCGCCGCGTTCCGCGGGTCGTCCTCGGGGATGCCCTGCTCGACCTTGCCGACCAGGTCCGCGCCCACGTCCGCGGCCTTGGTGAAGATGCCGCCGCCGACCCTCATGAACATCGCCAGCAGCGCGGCGCCCAGGCCGAAGCCCTCCAGCACGGCCGGCGCGTGGGCCTTGTAGATGATCACGACGATCGCGGTGCCGAACAGGCCCAGGCCCACGGTGAACATGCCGGCCACCCCGCCGGTGCGGAACGCGATCCGCATGGCCGGGCGCTCACCGTCGAAGCCCGCCCGGGCCGCCGCCGCCACCCGGACGTTGCCGCGCACCGCAAGCGACATCCCGGTAAACCCGGTCAGCGCCGAGAAGAACGCCCCGACCAGGAAGAAGATGCTGCGGCCCCAGCGGACTGACCCGGTATCAGCGGGCAGCAGGAGCAGCACAAAGAAGATCAGCACAACGAACACGCTCAGGGTGCGGAACTGGCGGCGCAGATAGGCGGCCGCTCCTTCCTGCACCGCCTGGGCGATCTCCTGCATTTTCTCGGTCCCCGTACTGGCCGCCAGCACCTGGCGAACCAGCACCGCCGCCACCACCAGCGCCAGCAGCGCCACGACGGCGACAACAATCACCCAGGTCAGGTTGGCACCCGAGACCCCGGGTACACCGTCCGCCAGGCCGAGCCTGAGGCTTGACATCCGTCCTCCTTGACAGGCGAAGCCCATCCCGTACTCCGTCGTCATTGGCGGCGGGCTTGGCTTCCTTGGCTTCGCGCGAAGCTGCCGTGCGCATAAGTCAGTGGGCGCCCGCGCGGTTGCTCAGGTTCTCGCCGAGAACGGCATACGGGCAGTGCCGGGAGTCTACGCATCCGCGCCGCCGGATGGTAATGCGGGGCCCAGTTCAGCGTGCGACCGGGGTCCGCTACCGGTGGGTAACACCGGTCGTGGCGGACGGGCCCGGCTCAGCCGCGGGGGTCGCCGGCGGGCCAGCTCATCCGGATCGTGACCCCGTCCTCGGTCTCGCTGATCTGCACGTCGTCGGCAAGACCCTGGATCACCGCGAGACCCAGGGCGGACCCGGCGCCCAGCGGGGCGGGGTCGGGCACCGGCCCCGGCGCGGCGGACCCATCCGCGGCCGCGCTACCGGCTGGGGCCCCGGCGGCGGCGATGATGCCGTCGCCGTTGGGGGCCGTCCCGGGGTCGCCGGTGTCGGTCACCGAGACCTCGAACCGCCCGGCGGAATCGGTCAGCGCGATCCTGACCGGCTCGGCCGGGCAGTGCCGGCGGTGCGCCTCGACCGCCCGCGAGCAGGCCTCGCCGACCGCCAGGCGGACCTCATCGAGCAGCGCTTCCTCCACGCCGCTGCGCCTCGCGACCGCGGTGGCGACCAGCCGCGCCGTGCGCACGTGCGCCGGCAGGGGCGTGAAGCTGACTTCTACGGTGGCCATCGGGGGGCTGGCCGACGGGCTACTTCTCGGCTTTGCGGGCCGCGATCGCCTCATCCACGCTGGCGTGGATGCCGAAGACCTTGGTCAGGCCGGTGATCCGGAAGATCTTCAGGATCCGCTCCTGGGTGCATACCAGGTCGAGCGAGCCGTCGTGGGCGCGAACCCGCTTCAGCCCGCCGACCAGCACGCCGAGGCCGGTGGAGTCGAGGAACTCGACCTTCTCCATGTTGACCACGAGCTGGTAGAAGCCGGTGTTCACCAGCTCGATCAGGAGCTCACGCAGGCGAGGCGCCGTGTAGACGTCGATCTCACCCTCGACGTCGACGACCTCAATCCCGTCCTTCGTGTGGTGATCAAGCTTCAGGTCCACAAATCCTCCAGCGCCGTCTGGCTGTGTCGGCGAGCGTCACGGCCCGGGGCGACTCCCGGGCGGTCCAGGGGTTCCTGCTAGCTCCCGTCGCGCATTCAATCACGCTCTGAGGTCATGTCTATACCAGATCACGCTACGAAGCACCTTGCCTCCGGTGACAGACTGAAGCGCGATGACTGTGGTCACCCCCCTTGCCCATGGCGAGCCCGCGGCCGGATTCCCGCACGGCAGCGGCCATCCAGCCGTGCCCGGGGCCGGGCAGGCCCCGCCCGGCGGGGCGGAAGCGGCCGACGGGGCTGACGCGCCGGAAGCGACGCCCGGGGCTCTGGCTTCCGGCACGGAGACGATCCGGCGGATCCTGGCCGAGGGGGCGCGGTCCGGGCGGCTGACGCACGTCGAGGAGATCCCGGGGCGGTCCGGCGAGCTCGGCGTGTGGCCGGACTGGGTGCCGGCCGCGCTGGCCGAGGCCATGGGCCGGGCCGGGATCACCGCGCCATGGGTGCACCAGGCCACCGCGGCCGGGCACGCCCACGCCGGCCAGAACGTGATCATCTCGACCGGCACCGCGTCCGGCAAGTCCGTGGGCTACCTGCTGCCCGCACTGGCCGCCGCGATGGCCGGCCGGACCGTGCTGTACATCGCGCCCACCCGGGCGCTGGCGGCCGACCAGCTGCGCCTGGTCAAGTCGCTGGAGGTGCCCGGCGTCCGGCCCGCGGTGGTGGACGGGGACACCCCGTACAGCGAGCGCAGCTGGGCCCGGGCCCACGCCAATTACCTGCTGACCACGCCCGACATGCTGCATCACACGCTGCTGCCGCAGCATGCCCGGTGGAGCGGTTTCCTGCGCCGCCTGCGGTACGTGATCGTGGACGAATGCCATAACTACCGCGGGGTGTTCGGCTCGCATGTGGCCCAGGTCCTGCGCCGCCTGAGGCGCATCGCGGCCTACCACCTGCTGGCGGGCCACCCCTCCGGCCGGGGGCGGCTGGGCGGTAGCCCCGCAGGGCCCGCGCCGGAGGCGGCCGGCGCGGCGGGCGGGGTTCACGCCCCGGAAACCGTATCCCGGAAAACTGATGATGCGGGTGCCGCCGGGGCTGTCACTGGAAACACAGCCACCCCGCCAGGCTCTATTACCACTGCACCGGTGTTCATCCTGGCGTCGGCGACGGTGAGCGAGCCGGGACGGTGCGCGGAGCTGCTGACCGGACTGGGCGCGGAGGCCGTGACCACGAGCGCGGCGTCGCGCGGGCCGGTCACGTTCGGGCTGTGGGAGCCGCCGCTGACCGCGTTGCGCGGGGCGGCGGGTGCGCCGGTGCGGCGGGCGGCCACCGCGGAGGCCGCGGGGCTGCTGGCCGAGCTGGTGGCGGCCGAGGTGCGGGCACTGGCGTTCGTGCGGTCCCGGCGGGGCGCCGAGGCGGTGGCGGCGGCGGCCAAGCGGACGCTGCAGGAGGAGGGGCACGGCGGGCAGGCCGGCCGGGTGGCCGCGTACCGGTCCGGTTACCTGCCCGAGGACCGGCGCGAGCTGGAGGAGGGCCTGCGGAGCGGGGCGATCACGGGGCTGGCGACGACCACCGCTCTGGAGCTCGGAGTGGACATCACCGGTCTTGAAGCCGTGCTGATCGCGGGCTGGCCGGGTACGCGGGCGGCGTTGTGGCAGCAGGCTGGACGAGCCGGGCGGGACGGCCGGGGCGCGATGGCCGTGCTGATCGCGCGCGACGACCCGCTGGACACCTACCTGGTCCACCACCCGGAGGCGATCCTGCGGCGCCCGGTGGAAACGACCGTGCTGGACCCGGCCAACCCGTACGTGCTGGCCCCGCACCTGTGCGCGGCCGCCGCCGAGCTGCCGCTGACCGACGCGGACATCACGCTGTTCGGCGACGGGGCCGCGGCCGTGGCCGACCAGCTCACCGAGCGCGGCCTGCTGCGCCCGCGCGGTCCCTGGCGCTACCCGTCCCGGCGCGGCCGGATCGCGCCGGTCAGCCTGCGCGGCTCCGGCGGGCTGCCGGTGCGGATCATCGAGGAGCCGACCGGGCGGCTGGTCGGCACGGTGGACGAGCCGTCCGCGCACTTCCTCGCGCACACCGGCGCGGTGTACCCGCACCAGGGCGAGGTCTTCGTGGTGAGCCGCCTGGACCTGGACGAGGGGGTGGCGCTGGTGCAGCCCGGCGACCCTGGCTACCAGACCTCGGCCCGGCAGCTGACCGCGATCGAGATCACCGCGGAACGGCGTGCGGTGGACTGGGGCCCGGCCCGGGTGCACTTCGGCGACGTCTGCGTGACCAGGCAGGTGACCAGCTACGTCCGGCGGCACGCGGACTCGGGCCGGCCGGGTGCGGCTGAACCGCTGGACCTGCCCGCCCGGTCGCTGGAGACCAAGGCCATGTGGTGGACGATCGGTGCGGCCCAGCGATGCGGTCTTGCGGACGGCGGGGTGGACCTGGCCGGGGCGGCGCATGCGGCGGAGCACGCGAGTATCGGGCTGCTGCCGCTGGTCGCCGCGTGCGACCGGTGGGACGTCGGCGGGGTGTCGGCTGACCTGCATCCGGCGACCGGGCTGCTGACCGTGTTCGTCTACGACGGGCATGAGGGCGGGGCGGGCTTCGCGGAGCGCGGGTTCTGCACGGCGCAGTCCTGGCTGCGGGCTACGGCCGAGGCCATCGCGTCGTGCGATTGCGCGAACGGCTGCCCGTCCTGCATCCAGTCGCCCAAGTGCGGCAACGGGAATGAGCCGCTCTCCAAGGCCGGGGCCATTGCGCTGCTCGGCTGCGTGCTCCGGTCGGCGCCGGCGGGCTAGCGCCCGGCCCGGCGGGGCCGGCCGGGCTGATCGGCCGGGCAGTAATAAGAAGAGCCAGGTAACTGTTTCCGGTGCGGGTGAATCTTAGCCGTGCAATCTCATCTGTGATTGCGTAAATGGTGAGCCGCCGTTCGTTAGTCATTGCACAAGGGCGCAAATAGGGCGGCTATGGAGCGAAAATGTCCAGACATAAAAAGAGGCGCCGCCTCGCCGTCACGTAGGTGACGGCGAGACGGCGCTGGGATGAGGTGACCCCCGCCGGGGGGGAGAGCGGGGGTCACCGTTACGGACCGGCTCCGGGGGGGCAGAGCCGTCCGTCATCGGGGAAAGCCTATGCGCTATCCGCGCAAGTTACCAGCCGGTGCGGTACATCGCTCAGATAGATCTTGACGGCCTAGCTGTGGCCTGCGCGGACGATATCTTCCGGCGAAAATCTCAGCTCCGGCGGCTTTGTTTCGCACCGCTGGGGGAAAGTCGCCCCGTCCGGTCAAGGCTCCCGGCCCGTGCTGGTGTTTGGCCCTCCTGAACAGGAACGGAAGGCAGCGGCGCGCGGTTCACGCGGCTCTCACCGGGCGTTCGGCGGCCGGTCCGGCCGGCGGCCCGGGCGGCCCGGGTGCGGGCCGCTGTTCGCTATCGGCGAAGCCCGGGTGCGGCGGCGTGGCGCCCGCATCGGGCCACGAGCCGGGCCCGGCCGGCTGCTAGCCTGACGATACCGGCATGACGGCGCTCCGCGGCGGGCGCCGTTTGCTGTACCTGCCCGCGGGCCCGGGTCCTGGCCGCCACGCGCCGGCGCCACGGGGACTGGAAGACTTGAACCCCGGGCAGGCAGAAGAGGGGAGAAGCGCAATGACTGACTCGGTCCGGCAGCCCAAGGGCCCCGACCAGGAGCAGTCCGTGGGCGCCCTGGTCTCGCAGGCCATCGCCGACGTATCGGAACTGCTGCGGTGCGAGCTCGACCTGGCCAAACTGGAACTCAAGGAAGACGTCACGCGGGCCAGCATCGCCGGCGCGTCGCTGGGCATGGCCGGGTTCGCGGGCTGCCTGGTGCTCATGCTGCTGTGCTTCTCGTACGCCTACGGTCTGATGGCGCTGGGCGTCCCGGGCTGGGCCTCGTTCCTCATCGTGGCCTTCAGCTGCGTCGTGCTCGCCATCCTGGGGGTGGTGCTCGGCGTGTGGCGGTTCAAGGGCATGCGCGGGCTGCCCAGGACCCGCGGCACGGTCGCCAAGGACATCTCCGTCCTCCGCCGTCGCGGCGAGGACAAGGCCACCCCGGTGGCTGGCTCCTCGTCCGCGGGGTAGCCATGGCCCCGCGCAGCGGTGACCCGGTCTACATCGACGGGCCGTGGGCGCACCGCTCGGTGAGCGCGAACGGTACGCGGTTCCACGTCGCCGAACGCGGCGACGGGCCGCTCGTGCTGCTGCTGCACGGCTTCCCCGAGTTCTGGTGGGCCTGGCGCCACCAGCTCACCTCGCTGAGCGAGGCCGGCTTCCGCGCGGTCGCGGTCGACCTGCGCGGCTACGGCGGCAGCGACAAGCCGCCGCGCGGATACGACCTGATCACCGCCGCGGCCGACGCGGCCGGGCTGGTGCGCTCGCTGGGCGAGGCCAACGCGGTCATCGTGGGGCATGACTGGGGCGGCCTGATCGGGTGGACCACGGCCGCGTACTTCCCGAAGGTGGTCCGCCGCCTGGCGGTGATCTCCGTGCCGCATCCGCTCCGGGTGCGCGGCGCGGTCCTGGCGGACCCGCGCGGGCAGGGCCGCCGCAGTGGCTACGCGCTGGGCTTCCAGCTGCCGGTCCTGCCCGAGCGGCAGCTCACCAGGAGCCATGCCGAGCGGGTCGGCCGCCTGCTGCGGACCTGGTCCGGGCCGGGCTGGCCGGACCCCGAGGCCGAGCGCCGCTACCGCGCGGCGATGTCCGTGCCGTCGGTAGCGCACTCCGCGCTGGAATACCACCGCTGGTTCGTGCGGTCCCGGTTCCGGCCGGACGGGCTGCGTTACGCGCGGCACATGCGAGCCCCGATCCAGGCGCCCACCCTGCACCTGCACGGCACGCTGGACACCTGCGTCCTGCCGGCCACGGCCCGGGGCTCGGGCCGGTACGTGGACGGCCCGTACCGGTGGCGGCTGCTGGACGGGACCGGGCACTTCCCGCACGAGGAACGGCCGGAGCGGTTCGACTCCGAGCTGCGCTCCTGGCTGACCGACCCCGAGCCGGAGCGATAGCCGTCAGCGGGCCGGACGGCCGCGCCGCCGCGGGCCGGGACGAGGCGGGCCGGGACCGGGACGAGGCGGGCCGGCCGCGCAGCGCCCGGCCGCGGGACGGGCTTGGCCGGCCGCTGGCCCGCGGCGCGGCCGGGGACCCGGGGCCGGGACCGGGCGGGCCGGAGCGGCCGGCTCTTGGTCAGGCGCTGCCGCCCGCGGCGGCGCTGGCCCTGGCCCAGCAACTGCTCGACACGGGCCGCCCGTTCCACGCGCACGAGGTGCTGGAGGACGCGTGGAAGGCGGCGCCGGACGCGGAGCGGGCGCTGTGGAAGGGCCTGGCCCAGCTCGCGGTGGGCATCACGCACGCCCGGCGGGGCAACGCCCGCGGCGCGGCGGCGCTGCTGCGCCGGGGCGCGGCCGCGGTGGACGGCTTCCCCGGCCGCCCGCACGGCGTCGACGCGCCCGGGCTGGCGGCCGCGGCCCGGTCGCTGGCGGCGCTGATCGAGCGGGACGGCCTGGCCGCCGTCCCGGCCGGGGCGCTGGCCCTCCAGCTGACCGTCCCGGCCGGCGAGGGCAGGCCCAAGGGCGCTTGCTAGCTGTCGCAGCCCTGGGTGGACACCGGCGCGACCCTGTTCCTCGCGGCCTGCACATCGGACTTGACCTCGTTGGCGGTCAGCGCGTAGCCGGTGTTCTTGACCGACACCGCGGCGGCGAACACCACCCCGTACACCTGGCCGTCGGGGGCAAGCAGGGGACCGCCGGAGTTGCCCGGCCGCACCTGCGCCTTGATCGAGTAGATCTCCCTGGTCACCTGGGTGTTCTGGTAGATGTCCGGGCTCCTGGCCGCCTCGGTGCCGCCGATCCGGGCGGCGTTGGCGGTGAAGGCGCGGTTCAGCGGGTAGCCGGCCACGATCGCGTTCTCGCCGGACTGGGCCGGGCCGGTGAACAACAGCGGGCGGGCGTGCAGGTCCGGCACGTAGAGGACGGCCACGTCGCGCAGCGGGTCGTAGAGGACCACCCGGGCGTGCAGCGCCCGGCCGCGCGTGGTGATCACCTCGGGGGACGGCCTGACCCCGGCGACCACGTGCGCGTTGGTCAGCACCCGGTGGCGGGCGAACACGAACCCGGAACCCTCGATCCGGCGGGAGCAGCTCGGCGCGGTGCCCTCGATCTTGACGATGCTGGGCCGGGCCCGGGTCAGGCCGACGGACTTCAGGACCGTCGGGTCCGGGGCGGCCACCGACAGCGCGCCCTCGGCGCCGAGCGCGCCGAACACCTGGGTATACGGGCCGCGGGCGAGCAGCGCCCGGAAGTCGGTGAACATCAGGCTGACGTCGGGCGGCATGATCCGGTCGACGCCGCGCAGCACCGCGGAGTTGTTCACCTGGCGGGAGATCAGCGGGAACGGCGCGTAGGCCACCGCGGTGGCGATCAGCCAGGCGATCAGCAGCACCGAGACCACGCTGACCACGGCCCCGCCGATCGAGTCGACCACGGTGGCGGGCCGCCACGTGAGCCGCGAGCGCATGGCCACGCCCAGGCCCGAGGCCAGCAGCTGGCCGACCATGGCCACGACGAAGACCACGATGATGGCCACCAGCGCCTGCTGGGCCAGACCGTCGACCAGGGCCCGGGCGATGCCCGGGCCGATCAGCGCGCCGATCGCGCCGCCGCCGATGAAGCCGGCGAAGCTGAGCACGCCGATGATGAATCCCTGCCGGTAACCGGCGACGGCGAAGGCTACGACCAGCACCACCAAGATCAGGTCGAGGAGGTCGCCAGTCACCCGCCCACCGTATCGGCAGGCTGGGGGTAAACGTGCCGCTCCGGCGCGCGAACGCGGGCCTCAGGAGACCCCGCCGTGGCCAGGGCCGGGAGCGGCGAGCGCGTCGGGCGGGAGCTCCTCGGGATGGCTGTCGTCCCAGGGCCGTTCCCAGCCGCCGAGGGCCAGCAGCCGGTCGACCACCATGGCGGTGAAACCCCAGACCAGCATGCCGCCCGCGCGGAACGCCGGGGTGATGAAGGTCATCCCGGCCGGCACCAGCCGGGCCGGCGGGCGGACCGCGAGACGGTTCGCCGGGTCGGCCAGCTCGGCCACCGGGATCCGCTGGGCCTCGATGACCTCGACCAGGTCGCCGGGACTGACCGGGCCGGGCTGCCGCCACCACGCGAGCACCGGGGTGACGGTGAACCCGCTCCGCCGGATGAAGAACTCGGGCAGGACGGTCAGCACGTCCACCCCGGCCGGGTCCACGCCGGCCTCCTCGGCGGCCTCACGCAGGGCGGCCTGCACCGGGCCGCCGTCCCCCGGGTCGATCGCCCCGCCGGGGAACGCAGGCTGGCCGGAGTGCCGCCGCAGCCCCGGCCCGCGCTGGACCAGCAGCAGGTCCGGGCCGTGCGGGCCGTCGCCGAAGAGGATGAGGACCGCGGCGGGCCGGCCGTCGGGCTGGGGCTGCAGCCCCAGCGGGACGGGCATCGCCGCGGCGCGCTGGGCCAGCTCGGTCAGCCAGCCGGGCACCGGCTGGCCGGCCGGGCCGCTGAGATCTCCCGTGGCCCGGCGGCCGGCCGAGCCGGTCACGAGAACGGCCCGGCCTTCACCAGCTTGCGTGCGGTCGCCTCGTCGGTCGGGCCGAGGCCGAAGGACGGGCACAGCCGGCCGATGCCGCAGGCGCCGCAGGCCGGGCGGCGGGAGTGGCAGACCCGGCGGCCGTGCCAGATCAGCCGGTGCGACAGCAGCGTCCACTCCTTGCGCGGGAACAGCTCGCCGACTTCCTGCTCGACCTTGACCGGGTCCTCCTGCGTCGTCCAGCGCAGCCGGCGGGCGAGCCGGCCGAAATGCGTGTCCACCGTGATGCCCGGCACGCCGAACGCGTCTCCCAGCACCACGTTGGCTGTCTTGCGGCCGACGCCGGGGAGGGTGACCAGGTCCTTCTGCTTGCCTGGCACCTCCCCGCCGTACCGGTCGCAGAGCGCCTGGCCGAGCCCGATCAGGCTGTTGGCCTTGGCCCGGAAGAACCCGGTCGCCTGGATGATCTTCTCCAGCTCGGCCCGGTCGGCCGAGGCGTAGTCCGCCGCGGTCCGGTAGCGGCTGAACAGCACCGGCGTCACCTGATTCACCAGCTTGTCGGTGGTCTGCGCGGACAAGATCGTGGCGACCAGGAGCTCCAGCGGGGTGGTGAAGTTGAGCTCGGTACGGACGTCTGGGTACATCTCGGCGAGTTCGCGGTTGATCCGGCGGGCGCGGCGGACCAGCGCGGTATGCGACGGGGCTTCGGCAGGCACGGGCTAAGCCTATTGACCAGGCCGGCCAGCTGACGCCGGACACTGGTGCACGGCACAGCGCCCCATCTCAAAGGCCGGCAGCCCCGGCTCCGGCGGCCCCGGCTCCGGCAGCAGGTGGCGCCCGAGAACTATCACCGCTACCGATTGTGCCCCGGCCAGCCGCAGGGCGGCGGCGGCCGACTGGGCGCTGGCCCCCGTGGTCCAGGTGTCGTCCAGCAGCACGACCCGGGCTCCGGGCAGCGGCGCGGCCAGGAACCGGCCGGGGTCGGCGATCCGGCCCGCCGGGTCCCCGGCCCGGGCCGCGGCCAGCTCCGCCCAGGGCAGCCCGGTCAGCGGGCCCGCCAGCGCCCGCAGCGGATGCGGTCCCGGCCGTCCCCGGCCGCTCGGCACTACGGCCAGGTGCGCCGGGCCGGCCATCCCCGCCGCGGCCCGCACGCACGGCCCGTGATCCCGCAGGAACACGGCCAGCAGGGCGAGCAGGGCCAGCCGCGCCTCCTTCGCACCCGGCCGGGCGGATTTATAGAGCCACAGATTCTGCGCGTGCAGTCCGCCCTTGGGCGCGAAGCAGACCGGCACCACTGCATCGGCCACCAGCCCCGGCAGCCACTCCGCCTGTTCGTTGCACGGATAGCACCGCGACGCCGCCCGCAGCGGCTGCCGGCATACGTCGCATCCGCCCGGCCTGCCCGGCGCCGGCGCACTCAGCCAGGGCACCTGCTGCCGGACCACTTCCTCCAGCAGCGCCCAGCCCGATAACCCGGCCAGGTCTGCGGCTCTGCCGCCGGGCAGCCCCACCCCGGCTGCCCCAGGGACCGGCTCTCCGCATCGCCCGCTGCCGGCCATGGCCCGAGCCTAGGTCCCGCCTCGGACACAGCTGAGTATGGCCTGCCCAGGGTTTCGCTAGGGCAGCCGGTGCGCTCCGCGGCTGCGCCGGGTTCGACCATGCGAACGGGGCTGTTGTGTTATGCCGTGCATGGTTACGGTGGGAATGGAGCTGGTAGCTGGACGGGGGAGGCAGGTATGACGGTCGCTGCACTGCCAGGCCAGCGGGTGGCCCAGGCGCCCCTTTCGTACCGGAAGAACGTGGCGATGCTGCGCGGGCCGCAGCAGTCTGCCGATGTCCTGGTCATCGACCAAGTCGACCTGCACACCTACGAATAACGCCGCAGGGCAGCTCGCGGGCGCGCTCCGACCGCACGCCGCCGCTATCGCGCCGCGCACACACCACCCGCTGCCGATGACGCCGTAGACGCAGCCTTCCTCGTGCGGCGGCGGCAGCGGCCCGCTTTCGAGCAAGCGGCAGGGGGTGGTGGTTCTCCGGTACGCTCACTGGGGCGGACGGGGTTACCGGTGAGCGGTACTGGCCGGTCCCGTGCGCGGCGAGGTGCGCCCAGGGCAGCAGCGGCCCGGGCCGGAACAGCCCGGGCGGTCGGCCGCACAGATCCCCAGCCCACAGGACGACAGCGATGCAGATGCCCAGCAAGCCCGCCAGGGCGGCACGCGATGCTGTCGTGGCCGGGGCGGGGCGGCTGTGGCGGACCTCCCGCCAGCACTGGGTGATGTCCGCGCTGCTGCTCGCCGGCCTGGCGCTGCGGGTCATCACGCAGATCGCGTACCGGCCTGCGCTGTTCTACATCGACACGCTCAAGTACCTCTTCAACGCGTTCCCGGGGACCGACCCTGTCGGGTACAAGGTTCCGCTGTACACGATCGTGTTCTTCGGCGGGCTTCCCGGGGTCGCCGCGGTCCAGCATCTGCTCGGGCTGGTCATGGCGGCCGGCATCTACGTGCTCCTGCTGCGCCGCGGCGGTGCGCGCTGGCTGGCCGCGCTGGCCGCCGCACCGCTGCTGCTCGACGCCTACCAGCTGCAGATCGAGCAGATGATCATGCCGGACGTGTGGTTCGAGGCGGCGATCCTCGGCGGGCTGATGCTGCTGCTCTGGCACCGCCGCCCGGCCTGGCCCGCGATCATCGGAGCCGGCCTGGTGCTCGGCTCATCGGCCACGCTCCGGCAGGTCGGCGAGATCCTGGTCCTCCCGGCCGCCGTCTACGTGGCCTGCGCGACCAAGGGGCTCAGGCCCAGGGCCGCAGCGACAGCCCTGTTCGTGGCGGCCTTCGCCGTGCCCATCGCCGGCTACAGCACGATCTCGCTGATCAGCACCGGGCACTTCCGGCTCTCGCACTCCGGCTCGTCCTCCCTCTACGGCCGGACCGCCGCGGACGCCGACTGCGCCACCCTGAAGCTGGCCAGCTACCAGCGCGGCCTCTGCCCCACCACGGCTCAGCAGGCCCTCGGCCCGGACGGTCTCGAGCACGACCCGCAGTCGCCGCTGAAGGCCTACGAGCCGCCGATCGACGTCAACCGCAGCAAAATCATCACCGACTTCACCCACCGGGTCATTACCCAGCAGCCGTTCCGGGTCGCCGTGGGCTGGGCGTCCGACGCGGCCAAGCTGTTCGCCCTGACCAGGGACGGCCGGCCGGGCGACACCCCGATCTCCCGCTGGCAGTTCCAGGCCAGCTTCCCCACCTTCGGCGGCGTGATCGAGCTCGGCCCGGGAAACCAGATCCTGCGCGGCGGCTACCAGCAGCCCGCAGGCACCATCGCGTCCCCGCTGCTCACCCCCCTGCCCGGAACCCTGGACAGCCGCGCCGGCGTCACGAAGCCGCTGGCCAGCTTCCTGCGCGGCTACCAGCTCCGCGGCGGCTACACCCCCGGGCCGCTGTACGCTCTCGCGGTCCTGGCCGCCCTCGCCGGGCTGATCCTCGGCGCCCGCCGCCGCGCACCCGCCGCCCAGCGCGCCGCCGCCGCGGCGGCCTTCGCGTTCCTGGCCTCCGGCGCCGCCGTGCTGGCCATGTCCGACCTGTTCGAGTTCTCCTGGCGCTACCAGCTGCCCGCGCTGGTCACCCTGCCCCCGGCGGGCGCGCTGGGGATCACCATCATCCTGGCCAGCCTCCGCCGCTCGCGCTCCGCGGGCCGGCCTGACGAGGCGGCCGGCCCGCGGCAACGGCTGACCGCCCCGGCCCGGTGAGCCTCACGCTTCGCCGGCAGCCACGCGGCGCCGCCGCCGGCCCCGGCCGCCACCGCCCTGCCCTGACCGCCACCCTCCGGCGGCACTGGCTGATCGCCATCCTGCTGACCGCCGGGCTCGTGCTGCGGATCCTGGCCCAGGTGGCCTACCGGCCGGCCCTGTTCTATATCGACTCCACGCGCTACCTGTACCACGCCGACGGCAACGACCCGGCCGGCTACCGGCTGCCGCTGAAGGTCATTACCGCCGTGGCGAACCTCAACGCGGTAGCAGCGCTGCAGCATCTTCTCGGGCTCGCTATGGCCGTGCTGATCTACCTGGTGCTGCTCCGCCGCGGATGCGCGCGGTGGCTCGCCGCGCTGGCCGCCGCGCCGCTGCTGCTCGACGCCTACCAGCTGCAGATCGAGCAGACCGTGATGCCGGACACCTGGTTCGAGGTGCTGATCATCACCGGCCTGGCCCTGCTGACCTGGCGCCGCGACGCACCGGTGGGGCTGGTCGCGGCCGGCGCGTTCCTGCTCGGCGGCTCGGCCACGCTCCGGCAGGTCGGCGAGATCCTGATCCTGCCCGCCCTGGCCGGCGCGCTGCTGGCGACCCGCGGCTGGCGGCGCCGGGCCGGCTACGGAGCCGTCGCGGCGGCCGCGTTCGCCGCGCCGATCATCGGCTACATGGCCCTGGCCCAGGCGGTCACCGGGCACTTCTGGCTGTCGCACTCCGGGGTGACCACCACCTACGGCCGCATGGCCAGCGCGGCGGACTGTGCCTCGCTGACGCTGCCGGCCAGCGAGCGCCCGCTCTGCCCCACTCCGGCCCAGCAGGCCAGCGGCCCGGACGAGCTCGAGCACAGCCCGCACTCACCGCTGCGGCCGTACTACCGGAACCTGCCCTCGAGCGAGGCGTCCCGCCTCGTCGCGAGCTTCAACCAGCATGTCCTGCACCAGCAGCCGGGCCGGGTGCTGGTGTCCATCGGCCGTGACGCGGTCAAGCTGTTCGCGCTGACCAGGGACGGGGCACCGGGCGACACCCCAATCGCGCGCTGGCAGTTCCAGACGGCATACCCGGTCTACCCGCCGCACGCCTCGCGGGCGGTCATCACGGCCGCCGGGGCCCGGCTCGGCGGCGGCGGGCCCACGGTCACCCGCCCCCTGGCGATCTTCTTGCGCGGCTATCAGCTGCACGGCGGTTTCACGCCTGGTCCGTTGTACGCCCTTGCAGTGCTAGCCGCTCTCTCCGGGTCGCTATACGCACTGCCTTCCCTCCTCGCTCCCGCCGTCGCTCCTTCGTCGCGCCGGCGTCGCTCGTCAGTCCAGGCAGCGCCGCGGCCCTCCGAGAGCCAGGCCGGCTCCGCCGGCGACTACCGCGGGCCCGCCGCGGCGGACCGCCGGGACGCCGCGGCGGCGTGCCTGGTCTTCTTCACCGCCGCGGTGGCCGTGCTGGTGATGTCGGACCTGTTCGAGTTCTCCTGGCGCTACCAGCTGCCGGCACTGGTCACGCTGATCCCGGCGGGCGCTCTCGGGCTCGCCGCGGTCTGGCCCCGCTCACATGTTGCGCATCTCCAGGAAGCGCTTGATGTCGGGCAGCCCCTGCACGATCACCGCGATGACGAGCGCCAGCAACGCCAGCTTGATCAGCCGTGAGACCATTCCGTTTCCTCCTCAGGCCGTTCGTCGACTGCGGGCCACGCCGGGCCGCCCTGGTGGCGCCCGGCGGCGCCCTCCGGGCCCTGGGCCTGGCTTGGAGTCCCTGGCCGGCTCGCGGGCCCCCGCATCCCGCCTGGCGGCGTTGTCGTCGTCGCCAATAGCTCCGCTATTGACTCCTCCTCCGCCTTGCCAGCCGGGCGCGGGATGCCCGCTCCCTGATCGACCCGGGACTCCAAGCCAGGCCCAAAAGGCTCGACCTCGTCGGGCGCGAAGTAGAGAAACCGCCCGTGGCTGCGCTGCAGCTCGGCGGCTGGGTCCTGGTCGGGGCTGACGGCCAGGTGGACGTCGCCGTCCACGTCCTGCAGCACGGCCTGCACAGTGGCGGCCCGGCCGGCCAGGAACAGGTCCTGGGCGTCGGCCCGGCGGATGCCCGGGCGCATGATCACCCGGCTGCCGCTGGCCACCCGCACGCCGGCCACCACGACGTGGTCGGTCTCCGGTGACACCGAGCGGTCCGCGCCCGGGTCCCACCACGGCACGTCCGGGCGGCCGGTGATCTCGCCCGCGGGCACGCCCGAGGGAAGCGGCGCGGGCGCGGGCGGCGCGGCGGGCTCCGGGTCCTGGCCGCCCGCGGGCCGCAGGTAGCGGATCGCGCCGTGCAGCCGGTCCAGCAGCTCCGGCGGCAGATGGTCCATCCGGTCGATCAGGTCGGCGGCGCGCGGGTCGGACGAGCGGGCCTCGCGCTTCTCCTCGTCGGTCAGCGCCATCGTGCGCAGGGTGAGGATCTCGTCGATCTCGGTGGCGTCGAACAGGTCGGCCGGGCTCTCCGCGGCCACCTCAGCGTGGTCGTACAGGATCACCGGGGACGACAGCATCAGCTCGGTGCAGCCCTCCGGTCCGGCCAGCACCGGCCAGGTTCCGGTGTTGACGCATTTCCCGGCCTCGGCGGCGGCCCATTCCGGCGGGTCGGTCAGGGACAGGAACCGGCCGCCGGGCACGCCGACCAGCAGGTGCGCGGCGATCAGCGCCTGGCGGAGCCCGTCGGTCCTGGTGCGCAGCAGCGCGCGGGACGTGGCGTGGTTCTCCACCCGGACCCGCAGCTTCAGCGCCTGGTACGGGCCGGCCACCCGCTCGGCGTGCAGCCGGATCATCCCGTCGGCCGCGGCCCACTCGCGGACCAGCCGCCCGGCCGGGCGGCCGCGGGAGTCCGTCAGGGGCTCTTCCGACTGGCCCGCGCTGGCGTGGAACTCGGCGTTCCTGTCCTCCTTGAGCAGGCGGCTGACCGGCACGGTCACGTGCTGCTCACGCTCGGCGGCCTCGTCCCAGCTGGTGTACTCGGTGCCGTCCAGGTACAGGGTGCCGACCTCGCGCAGGTTCCCGTCGTCCGGGGAGACCGCCTGGACGGTCCGCCGCTGCAGCTGGAGGAACCGCAGCACGACCAGGATCTCCGCGTCGTCCGCGCACTCGAGCAGGCACTCGGTCTGGCTGGCGGACGGCTCGCTGTCGTCGATTTCCTGGTAGCCGGGCGGCATCAGCACCCCGAACTGGAACCTGACCTGGTTCTTGGCCGCGGACCGGCGGTAGGGGTACAGCAGGTAGCCCTCGTACAGGATCGCGTCGGCCACCTTGCGGGCGTGCTCGAGGTGTGCCGGGTCGAGCCTCATGGCGGCCGCTCCGTCCCCGACCGCTCGGCCGCCTGGGCCAGCAGCGACTCGATCGTCGCGTCCCAGGTGGGCAGCGCCCGGCGGGACTTGTAGCGGAGCAGCTCGTCCATGACCGGCCGGCTCATCCGGATCCAGGCGCAGTTGGGGAAGTGCGCGTCCACCGCCGCACGCCACAGGCTGACCGGCAGCCGGTAGGCCGCCTCCTTGCTCCACGGCACCTGGCCGGCCTGGATCCGGCCGCCGGACATGGTGAACAGGGTGCCGCTGAACAGCAGGAGCAGCGGGACCTCGCCGCCGTCCAGGCCGGCGAAGTACCGGGTCGCGCCGATCTCCAGGTCGTAGCTGAGCGGGACCGGCAGCTCGATCTCCGTGCTCCCGGTGAACCGCGGCACCATCACCGCGACCTGGGTGAACTGGACCGGGCGCAGGGTCTCCGCCCAGCGCTCGGTCTCCCCGAACAGGTCACCCAGGCGCTCGGCCTCGGCCGGGGTGTACTTCCGCCGGGCCGGCTCGATCCTGATCTGGCAGCGCAGCGCGATGGCCTCGACGCTTTCCCCGCTGGTTTCGCTGATCCGCAGCAGGAAGTTCATCGCCGGGGTGACCGCGTACCGGTCGGGCCGCGCCCCGGTGCAGTCGAAGACCAGCTCGGTCACGTCAGGCCTCCCCGGTAAAAACCCGGGCCCGCGAGCGGACCTGGGCCAGGAAGCCGGCGATGGCCTCCCGCGCCTGCGTGCCACCGTCGAACCCGCGCCAGTACAGCCGCATCCGGCCGGCCAGCTCGTAGCAAGCGTCGATGGGGACCAGGAAATACTCGACACCACCGTCGGTGCGGCAGATCAGGATGGCTTCCACGTCGGCCTCGGCCGCCGTGAGCAGCGGGCAGGCCGCGGTCAGCAGTTCCCAGGCGGCCAGGTTCAGGGTGCTCTCGGTGGCGCCCGCCGGAGACGGGTAGAACGCGTGCACCTCGCCGCTGCGCGAGCTGCGCAGGAAGAACGCCAGGCCGACCGGGATCTGGAAGTCGTCCCACTGCGCCGGGGTCAGTTCCCTGGCCGGGTCGGTCAGGTAGCGGTCCGGCACTCCGCGATACCGTCCGGCGCCTGCCTGGGAGTTAGTGAACAGCAGGTAGCAGGCACGGCAGGTGCAGCTGAGGCTGGAGTTGTCCAGGTCCGCCACATGGCCGTGCTCGGCGCCGATGTCCGCGGCGCACATCTCGCAGCGCTCCTGCGGCGGGGCGCCGCCCGGTGGCGGACCGGCCGGGGCCCGGCGAGGCGCGGGTCCGCTCGGCCGGCCCGGCAGGCTGGGGCCACCGGCCGCGGGCCCGGCCGGGGCCACGGCAGGCGCGGCCCCGGGAACGAACCGGCGCAGGCCGGGGCGGCCGCTCATGCCCGGATCGTCTCGGGTAGCGCCACCCGGACGCCCTGGCTGTCGGCCAGCAGCGGCAGCGGGTCAAGGTGCCGGGCCGCGTCGCCGTCCAGCGACCTCCCGGCCAGCCGGACGTCGTAGGCCGCCGCGCAGGCCGGGCAGGTCAGGACCTCCCGGTCCAGCGTTCCTCCGGCGAGCGAGGAACCGCATCCGGCGCAGGCGTCCCGGTAGGCATACAGCGTGCCGCGCACCGAGCAGACCAGGACCTGGACCCCCTCGGCGGACGCGGTGACCGGCCGGGAGCTCGGCGGCCCGAGGCTGGGCAGCGTCACCCAGCCCGCCTCGGATCCCGGTCCGGGCGGGGCCGGCGGTGCCGAACCGATCTGCAGCAGCGTGGGGCCAGGCGGCGGCGGCTCGGTCATCCCCTCCACCACGACCTCGCTGACCTCGGGTGCGGCGTCCTGCACCGCGCCCTCGATAGCCAGCCGGACGGTCACGGTGGAGGACGGGCAGCCGTGGCAGCTGCCTTCCAGCCGGAGCCTGGCCACGCCGTCGCGGACCCCGAGGTACTGCACCCCGCCCGCGTGCGAGCCCAGGTACGGCCGGACCCGGTCCAGCGCCTGCTGGATGCGCTCGTCCACGCTGAGCGGGTGCAGGTCGTGCAGCAGCAGGAGGCTGGTGACCAGCGGATCCTCGGTGAGCGCGGTCATAATGGCGGCACCCGCCTCGCCGCTGCGCGCCAGCACATCCGTGATCGCTCTGAGTCCGTCGCCATACAGCCCGACGAGCAGGCCGACGAGTTCCTCGGCGGCGTCCGCGGCCGCCGGGTCGGCGCTGCCGCGCAGCGCCGCGATGAGCGCCTCGACCCGTTCCCCGGTCTGCTGAACCCCGGTCATCGCACGTGTGCCCCTCCGTCGGCCGGGCCGTTCCGGGCCGGTCAGGTGGCCAGGGTAATGGTCATCGGCGAGTGCACCTTGTCCAGGACCTTGCCCTTGCCCAGGGACATGTGCACGCCGCACGGCAGGCACGGGTCGTAGCTGCGCACGGCCCGCATCACGTCGATGCCCTTGAATTTCTCCGGCGGGTTCTCCTCGAAAATCGGGGTGCCCTGCACCGCGTCCTCGTACGGCCCCGGGGTCCCGTAGCTGTCCCGCACGCTGGCGTTCCACGGCGTCGGCGGGTACGGATGGTAGTTCGCGATCTTCCCGCCGCGGATCACCATGTGATGCGACAGCACGCCGCGGACCGCCTCGGTGAACCCGACGCTGAACGCCTCGTCCGGCACGGTGAACGGCTCCCAGGTCTTGGTCCGCCCGGCCCGGATCTCGGCCAGCGCCTTCTCCACGAAGTGCAGTGCGCAGGCCGCCGCGTAGGCCTGGAAGTAGGTCCGGGCGCGGTCCCGCTCGATGGCGTTGGACAGCGGGCGGCCTTCTTTGTCCCTGGGGATCGTCCACTCGAAGCTGGCCGCCGGCTTGCTCATCGTCCGTGGCAGGTTGATCTCCACGCTGTGCCCGGTGGACCGGACGTAGCCGATGTCGACCAGGCCGCCCAGCGCGGTCGCCCACAGCCGGGCCAGCGGGCCGCCGCCGGTGTCCGCGGCCAGGTGGTCGGTGCCGTCGAACCACCGCGGCGACATCACCCAGCTGTACTTGTCCTCGAAGTTGCGCTTGCCGGGCCGCGGGATCGTGTGCTGGTTCCACGGGTGCCGCTGGTCGACGGTGTTGCCGAGGGCGTCCCGGGTGACGAACATCTCCTGGCCGGCCCAGTCCTCGTAGAAGGAGGAGCCGAGCAGGATCCGGATGCCGAGGTTGATCTCGACCAGGTCGTTGGTCAGCAGCTCGCCGTCCCGGATGACGCCGGGGCTGACGAACATCTTCCGGCCCCAGTTCGTCATGTTCTCGTAGCGGAAGTCACAGTGCTCGGGGTCGTTGAGGCTGCCCCAGCAGACCATGTCGGCCCGGCGCCGGCCGACCTCCTCGTACCCGGGCAGGGCCTCGTAGAAGAAGTCGAACAGGTCGTTGTGCATCGGCACGACGCGCTTCATGAACTCCACGTAGCGCATCAGCCGGGTCAGGTAGTCGGTGAACAGCTGGACCGTGGCGGTCGTCCCGACGCCGCCCGGGTACAGCGTGGAGGGGTGCACGTGGCGCCCTTCCATCAGGCAGAACATCTCCCTGGTGGACCGGCTGACCTGGAGCGCCTCCCGGTAGAACTCGCCTTCCAGCGGGTTCAGCGAGCGCATGATGTCGCCGATGGTGCGGTAGCCGTGCTCGGCCGCGTGCCGGGCCTCGGTCTGGTTGGCCCGCTCGAGCACGCCCGGGTTGGTCTCGGCCACCATCTTCTCGCAGAAGTCCACCCCGACCAGGTTCTCCTGGAAGATGTTGTGGTCGAACATGTACTCCGCAGCCTCGCCCAGGTTGATGATCCATTCGGCAAGGTGCGGCGGCCGGACCCCGTAGGCCATGTTCTGCGCGTAGACCGAGCAGGTGGCGTGGTTGTCCCCGCAGATGCCGCAGATCCGGCTGGTGATGAAGTGCGCGTCCCGCGGGTCCTTGTTCTTCATGAAGATGCTGTAGCCGCGGAAGATCGACGAGGTGCTGTGGCACTCGATGACCTTCCGCTGATTGAAATCGATCTTGGTATAGATGCCCAGGCTGCCCACGATCCGCGTGATCGGGTCCCAGTTCATCTCCACCACGCCGGGCGAATCGACCGCCGTCATCGTTCTTCCTCCTGCCTCGGGCGCCAGCCGCGCGGGCGGCCGGCACCGGCCGATGTCACCAGGTCCTCTGGTATCCGCTCAGCAGCTCATCGCCCTTGACCCGCCACTTGGGCTCCGCGTCCGCGGTCCTCGCGGTGAAGCCACGCAGGGTCCTGATGACCGTCCCGTACAGGCTGCTGGCGGTGGTGGAGACCCTCGAGCCCGGCGGCTCGTCCATGAACGGCATGAACTTGTCCGGGAAGCCGGGCATCGTGCAGGCGATGCAGATCCCGCCGACGTTGGGGCAGCCGCCGACGCCGTTGATCCAGCCCCGCTTGGGCACGTTGCACTTGACCACCGGGCCCCAGCAGCCAAGCTTCACCAGGCACTTGGGGGACCCGTAGTCCACCGCGAAGTCACCCTGCTCGTAGTAGCCGGCCCGGTCGCAGCCCTCGTGCACGGTCGCGCCGAACAGCCAGGTCGGCCGCAGCGCCTCGTCCAGCGGGATCATCGGGGCCTGCCCGGCCACCTGGTAGAGCAGGTAAAGGATCGTCTCGGACAGGTTGTCCGGGTGGGTCGGGCAGCCGGGCACGCACACGATCGGCAGCCCGGCCTTGGACCGCCAGTCCCAGCCCAGGTAGTCCGGCACGCCCATGGCCCCGGTCGGGTTCCCGGCCATGGCGTGAATGCCGCCGTAGGTGGCGCAGGTGCCGGCCGCCAGGATCGCGGTGGCCTTGGGCGCCAGCCGGTCCAGCCACTCGTTGGTGGTCATCGGCTGCCCGGTGGCCGGGTTGTTCCCGAACCCGCACCAGTAGCCCTCTTCCTTGATCGCCTCGTTCGGGATCGAGCCCTCGACGACCAGCACGAACGGGTCAAGCTCACCGCGGTCGGCCTTGTGCCACCACTCGATGAACGTGTCCGCGCCCTGCTCGGGGCCGCACTCGAAGTCGATGAGCGGCCAGTGCACCGCGACCTTCGGCAGGCCGGGCAGGGCGCCCAGGACGATCTCCTCGATGCTCGGCTGGGTGGCCGCGGTCAGCGCCACCGAGTCCCCGTCGCACCCCAGGCCGCCGTTCATCCAGAGGATGTGGACCACGGGCTCCTCGGCGGTGCCGCTCTGCGCCGGGTCAGATGTGGGTTCCGGTGTGGCCATGAGGAGGCCACCTCCTCAGCTGTGAGTCGGCTAACTGCCGGGAACGCTGCGGCCGCATGACGCACCTCACCTTGTGATGCGCAATTCATGTGCAGATTCGTCATGCTAGACCCGCCACGCGGCGTGAAACAAGAGATCACAGCGGGTTCACCGGACAAAAGTGTCCAGATAGCGGGCTTGACCCGACTCAAGTGTCCGCCCCACTATGGCCTGAGGCGGGCGGGATGTCACTTGCGCAGGACTTCCCGTTTTCAGTTTGTTGCACATACCCTGACGTGAGCCCGCGTGACAAGCACCGGCCCATGCCCAAGGGAGAGACGTAGGTTGGCTGAGCCTGCACGGGGCCCTGGCGCCGACCCGATCGAGGTCGTGCCGGTCGTCGTGCTCTCCCAGATCTTCCCGGCCCGGCCGTCGTCCATCCCGGATATCCGCGACTTCGTCCGGCGCTGCCTGGCCGAGTCGCCGCTGACCGAGGAGGGCGCCCGCGAGGTCGGCGAGACCGTGTTCCGGGCCCTGCTCGACGCCGCCGGGCCGACCGGCTACATCCAGGTCGCCTTCCGGATCTTCCCCGAGCACGTCGAGGTCGACGTGCTGCACTCGGCCATGCAGATCCCTGCGCAGCTGGTCCGGTCCACTGACCCGGCGATTTCCGCGGCGCCGCCGGCGCCCGCCGCGCCGGCCAGGCCGGTGCCTGGCTCGCAGGCGGCCCGGGCCGCGGCGGCCGCGGCCAGCGCGGAACCGGCCGACGGCGAGCCCGGGGCGGCCGGCGACCCCGGCCGTCCCGAGGCAGGCCTGGCCGGGCCGCCTGCCGAGGCCGACGGCTTCCCGCCCACCGGCCCGGCCACGTTCGCCGAGTGGATGTCGCGCACGCTGCGCCGGGAGGGCCTGACCCAGGAGGCGGCCGCCCGCCAGCTCGGCGTGTCGGTGAAGACGGTCAGCAGGTGGGTGGGCGGCGCCACCGAGCCGCGCATGCGTGACCTGCGGCGTATTCAGGAAGTATTCGGGGAGACCCCGCTCCGTTAGCGCACGTCCTGAGCCCCGGAGGCGTTATGTGCGCCCATTTCCGGATAAGCCAAACGTGTCTGGCTGGATCACTGGACGGCCCCCCACAAGTGTCCTACGGTGCTCCCATGGCGGTTCATGCGGGGCGCCACCAATTCGGCACGGATAGTGACCGGATATTTCTCCGGACATCCCGCGACGGAATGGCGGCGACGGCAGGTCACGATCTGACCATCGAGGCATCACGATGGTCGGGCGTACTCACCGTGGGTGACGACCTGGCCCCGTCCGCGCTCGACGTCACGATCGACCTGAACTCGCTGGTCGTCCGGGAGGGCACCGGCGGGATCAAGCCGCTGAGCGACCGGGACCGCCGGGAGATCGGCGGGACGGCCCGGAAGCTGCTGCGCACCGACCGTTACCCGGAAGCCAGCTTCACCGCCACCGGCTTCCGGCCGGCCGCGGCCGGCGGCTGGGAGGTCGACGGGACGCTCACGCTGGCCGGGGCCTCCCGGCCGCTGCGGCTGGCGGTCAGCCAGACCGGGCCGGACCGGTACCGCGCCGAGGGCACCGTGGTGCAGTCCGCCTACGGGATCAAGCCGTACACCGCGTTCCTCGGCGCGCTGAAGGTTCGCGACGCGGTGGGCATCGAGGCTACGGTGGACCTGACCGGCCGGGAGGGGGACCCCGGATGAGCCGTCAGGAAGCCACCGCCGCGGCCGACGCGGTCATCCAGCTGGTCGGCCGCCGCGACGCCGCCCTGTCTGACCTGGCCGCTCAGGCCGGCGTGGTGGCCCAGGCCTGCCACGACATGGCCGCCCGCTTCCACCAGGGCGGCACGCTGCTGGTGTTCGGAACCGGCGGGTCGAGCACCGATGCCCAGCACGTCGCGGTGGAGTTCGTGCACCCGGTCATCGTGGGCAAGCGGGCGCTGCCCGCCCTCTCGCTGACCTGCGATATGGCTACGGTCACCGGGGTGGCCGCGCGCGAGGGCATGGCCGCGGTGTTCGCCCACCAGATCCGGGTGCTGGCCGGGCCGTCCGACATCGCGCTCGGCCTGTCCGCCGACGGGCGCGACCCCAGCGTGCTGGCCGGCCTGGAGGCCGCCCGGGCGGCCGGGCTGCTGACCATCGCGCTGGCCGGCCGGGACGGCGGCCCGATCGCGGCCAGCCCGGCCGTGGACCACGTGCTGGTGGCCCGCTCCGACGACCCCAGGATCGTGAAGGAAACCCAGGTCACCTCGTACCACATCCTGTGGGAGCTGGTGCACGTGTTCCTGGAGCAGCCCGGCGTGCTCGGTCCCGGGGTGATCCGGTGACCTCCTCCCGTCCCGCAGGCGGACCGGTCGCCGGGCCCGGCCCCGCGGGCACGGCGCCGGTGTGCCCTGGCGAGGTCTGCATCACCTGCTCGGACACGGCCGTGGCGGTGCGCGTGGTCACGCTGCTGCCCGATGACCTGGCCCTGGTCGACACGGGCGCCGGCCAGGAGGAGGTCAGCGTGGCCCTGGTGCGGGCCGCCGTGGGCGACACGATCCTGGTGCACGCTAAGGAGGCCATCGCGGTGGTCGGGGCTGAGCCCGGATGACCGGCCACGGCAGCAGCGCGGGCGGCGGGCGGCCTGAGCCGGGCACGGTCGAGTCGCTCTACCCGTTCCTGTACTCCGGGACCAGCGACCTGGAGGCGGTGCTCGCCGACGTGCGCCGCTCCACCGTGGCCAAGACCGCCGAGATCACCGAGCTGCGCCAGGCCATCGCGGCGCAGGACGGCGCGCGGCTGGTGCAGTGCGCGGCGGACGCGGCGGACCGGTTCGCCCGCGGCGGGCGGCTGCTCGCGTTCGGCAACGGCGGCAGCGCGACCGACGCCGGGCAGGTCGCCTCGCTGTTCCTGGACCCGGGCCCGGGCCGCCGCGCGCTGCCCGCGTACGGGCTGGCCAGCGACACCGCGATCATCAGCGCGCTGGCCAACGACGTGGGCCCGGAAGTCATCTTCTCCCGGCAGATCGCCGCGTTCGGGCGGCCGGAGGACATCGCGGTCGGCCTGTCCACCAGCGGGAACTCCGAGAACCTGGTGCGCGCCTTCGAGACCGCCAGCCAGCGCGGGCTGCTCACCATCGGGCTCGCCGGGTACAGCGGCGGCAAGATGGCCGAGATCGACAGCATCGACTACCTGTTCGTGGCGCCGTCCACGTCGGTGCACCGCATCCAGGAAGCCCAGACCACGGTCTACAACCTGCTCTGGGAGCTCACCCTGGCGGCGCTCGACGGCTGGGCGGTGACCCGGTGACCGCCCGGGTGCTGGTCGCCGGGATCGGCAACATCTTCCTGGGCGACGACGGGTTCGGCACCGAGGTCGCCCGGGCGCTGGCCGCGGAAGACCTGCCGGACTGGGTGCGCCTGGCCGACTACGGGATCAGCGGCATGCACCTGGCCTACGACCTGGCCAGCGGCTACGAGACCGTCATCCTGCTGGACGCCACCGCGCGCGGCGAGCCGCCGGGCACGGTCAGCGTGATCGAGCTCGACCGGCCGGACGAGGCGCCGGGCGGCGCGGCGGCGATGCTGCTCGACGCCCACGGGATGCAGCCGGACCTGGTGCTGAGCATGCTCGGCGTGCTCGGCGGCCAGGCGGGCCGGGTTCTGCTGGTCGGCTGTGAGCCGGCCAGCACCGACTACGGCATGGGGCTGAGCCCGCCGGTCGCCGCGGCGGTCGGGCCGGCTGTCCGCGCCGTCCTCGACCTGATCGACGCCGAGCGCCGCGAGCCGTCCAGCCCACCGGTCAGCCACGGCGCCGGGTGAGCCACGGGGGAGAGCGAGGGAAAACCATGTGCCTGGGCATACCCGGCGAGATCGTCGAGCTGGTCGCGGACCAGCCCGACCTGGCCAAGGTGGACGTCAGCGGGGTCCGGCGGATGATCAACATCGGCCTGCTGGCCGATGACCCGCCCAAGCCCGGCGAATGGGTGCTGATCCACGTCGGCTTCGCGCTGTCGAAGATCGACGAGGACGAGGCGGCCGCCGCGCTCGAGTTCCTCCAGGGCATCGGGCAGGCGTACGAGGACGAGCTCGCCGCGCTCCAGGAATCGATGATCGAGTAGGAGGGCCGCGATGAAGTTCGTCGATGAGTTCCGCAACGCGGACCAGGCCCACGCCCTGGCCGCGAAGATCGCCTCGCTGTGCGAGCCGGGACGGCACTACAAGTTCATGGAGGTCTGCGGCGGCCACACGCACACCATCTACAAGCACGGGCTCGAGGACTACCTGCCGGAGTCCATCGAGCTGGTGCACGGCCCCGGCTGCCCGGTGTGCGTGATCCCGATGGGCCGCGTGGACGACGCGATGCACCTGGCCGCGGAGCCCGACGTGATCATGACGTCGTTCGGCGACATGATGCGGGTGCCGGGCAGCAACGGGTCGTTCTTCGACGCGAAGGCCAGCGGCACCGACATCAGGATGGTCTACTCGCCGCTGGACTCGCTGAAGATCGCCCGGGCCAACCCGGGCAAGCGGGTGGTGTTCATGGCCATCGGCTTCGAGACCACCGCCCCGTCCACCGCGATGACCGTGCTGCGCGCGGCCGCCGAGGGGCTCACCAACTTCTCGGTGTTCTGCAACCACGTCACGATCGTGCCCGCCATCAAGGCCATCCTGGACTCCCCCGACCTGCGGCTCGACGGGTTCATCGGGCCCGGCCACGTGTCCACGGTGATCGGCTGCCGGCCGTATGAGTTCATCTCCAGGGACTACAGCAAGCCGGTGGTGGTGGCCGGCTTCGAGCCGCTGGACATCCTGCAGTCGATCTACATGCTGATGCTCCAGCTGTCCCGGGGCCAGGCCACGGTGGAGAACCAGTACACCCGGGTCGTGCCGTGGGACGGCAACCTGGTCGCACTGCGGGCCATCGGCCAGACCATGGAGCTGCGGCCCTACTTCGAATGGCGCGGCCTGGGCTTCATCTCGCACTCCGCGCTGCGGATGCGGCCCGAGTACGCCCAGTACGATGCCGAGCTGCTGTTCAAGGTGCCCGGCGTGCGGGTCGCCGACCCGAAGGCCTGCCAGTGCGGCGAGGTACTCAAGGGCGTGCTCAAGCCCTGGGAGTGCAAGGTGTTCGGCACCGCCTGCACCCCGGAGACCCCGATCGGCACCTGCATGGTCTCCCCCGAGGGCGCCTGCGCGGCCTACTACAACTTCGGCCGCCTCAGCCGCCAGCGGGTCAAGGAGGTGACCCGGTCGTGAGCACGCCCGGCTGGGTCGACGCCGCGCTGCGCGAGCACGAGGAACAGTCACAGTACGAACATGCGGCTGGTCAACCTCAGCCGCATCCGCGCGACGAGCGTAACCCCGGCGCGCCGCAGCCGGCCCCCGGCACGGTCCGCGAGGAGCAGGTGCTCGCGCGCATCGACCGGGCCCGGCGCAGCCGCCCCCGGGTCAAGGAACCGCGGATCACGATGTCGCACGGGGCCGGCGGGAAGGCCAGCCGGACCCTGGTCGAGGCGGTGTTCCTGGACGCGTTCCGCAACCCGCTGCTCGAGCCCATGGAGGACGCGGCCCGGCTGGAGGCCGGCGGCGCCAGCCTGGCGCTGACCACCGACTCGTTCGTGGTCTCCCCGCTGTTCTTCCCCGGCGGCAACATCGGCGACCTGGCGGTCAACGGCACGGTCAACGACCTGGCGGTGTCCGGCGCCACCCCGCTGTACCTGTCGGCCGGCTTCATCCTGGAGGAAGGCTTCGGCCTGGACGAACTGCGCACGATCGTCACCTCGATGCGCGAGGCCGCGGAGCGGGCCGGGGTCCAGGTGGTCACCGGCGACACCAAGGTGGTGGAGAAGGGCAAGGCCGACGGCTGCTTCATCACCACCGCCGGGGTCGGCCTGCGCGAGCCGGGCCGGGTGCTCGGCGTGGCCGCGGCTCAGCCCGGGGACGCGGTGCTGGTGTCCGGCCCGATCGGCGACCACGGCACCACGATCATGCTGGCCCGCGGCGAGCTGGACATCGAGGCGGACATCGTCTCCGACACCGCGCCGCTGAACGGCCTGGCCGCCGGGCTGCTGGCGGTGCCCGGGCTGCGCGCGATGCGCGACGCCACCCGCGGCGGGGTGGCCACGATCCTGAACGAGATTGCCGCCGAGGCCGGCGTGGGAGTGGTTGTCCGCGAGGACGACATCCCGGTGCGCACCGCGGTGCGCGGCGCCGCGGAACTCCTCGGCATTGACCCGCTGTACGTGGCCTGCGAGGGCCGCCTGGTCGCCGTGGTGGACGGCGCCCAGGCAGACGAGGCGCTGGCGGCGATGCGCGCCCACCCGCTGGGCGCCGGCGCCGCCAGCATCGGCCAGATCATCGCCGACCCGCCCGGCACCGTGCTGCTCAAAACCGCTTTCGGCGGGACCAGGATCGTCGACCTGCTGGTCGGCGATCCCCTGCCGAGAATCTGCTGACCGGAAGAGAGACCGCCGTGCACGAACTGGCAATTGTGGAAGGCGTCGTGGATGCCGTGGCTGAGCGCTTGCCGGGCGCCCAGGTCACTTGCGTCCGGCTGGAGATCGGCGCGCTGTCCGGGGTGGTGGCCGACTCTGTGCGGTTCTGCTTCGAGCTGGCCACCGAGGGAACCTCCCTGCAGGGCGCCCGGCTGGAGATCACCGAGCCGGCCGGCGAATGCCGCTGCCGGGTGTGCGGCCGGACCTTCCACCCGGACATGCCGATCCTGGCCTGCCCGTGCGGCAGCGCCGACATCACCGTGCTGGCCGGGCAGGAGCTCAAGATCACGTCGGTGATGGTGGCCTGACATGTGCGCCACCTGTGGCTGCTCCGGGGGGGCAGTAGTCCGGGTAGTGGACGGCCAGGACGACCAGAACCAGCACGACCATAGTCACCACCAGCACGGGTACGACTCCGGCCAGCCCGCCGTGGCCGGCCACCGGCACACCGGCACCGACGCCGACGGCGCCAGGACCGTGATCCTGGAGCAGAAGGTGCTGGCCAAGAACGACCGGCTGGCCGCGCTGAACCGGGAATGGCTGGCCGAGCGCGGGGTGCTGGCCATCAATCTGATGAGCTCCCCGGGGGCGGGGAAGACCACGCTGCTCGAGCGCACCGCCCGCGAGCTTGGCGGCCGGCTGGCGGTCATCGAGGGCGACCAGGAGACCACGCTGGACGCCAGCCGGATCAAGGCGGCGGGCGCGGCCGTGGTGCAGATCAACACCGGGGCGGGCTGCCATCTGGACGCGGCCATGGTGGCCGGCGGGCTGCGCGTGCTCGACCCGCCGAGCGGCTCGATCCTGGTCATCGAGAACGTCGGCAACCTGGTCTGCCCGGCTCTGTTCGACCTGGGCGAGGCGGCCAAGGTGGTGATCTCGTCGGTCACCGAGGGCGCGGACAAGCCAGCCAAGTACCCGAACATGTTCCGGCAGGCCGACCTGGTCCTGCTGAACAAGACCGACCTGCTGCCCTACGTCGACTTCGACGTCCGGGCGCACGCCGCGGACCTGCGCCGGGTCAGCCCGGCCTCGCTGATGCTGCAGGTGTCCGCGGCCACCGGCGAGGGCCTGTCGGCCTGGTACGACTGGCTGTGGCGGCGTACCCCGCCGCCCGCCGACCCGGACCGCTGAGCGGTCAGGTCACGGTGGCCGCGGCCCCGATGGCCGCAGCGCCCGTGGTGGCAGCGCCCGTGGTGGCAGCGCCCGCGGTGGCGGCATCCGTAGTGGCGGCGTCCGCGGTGGCGGCATCGGTGGCCGCGGCCACCGCGGCCTGGCCGAAGCTGATGCCGCCGTCGTTGCACGGCACCCGGGCGTGCACGAGCACCCGGAAGCCGCGGTCGGTGAGCCCGGCTACGGCCCGGGCGGTGAGCAGCAGGTTCTGGAACACCCCGCCGGACAGCGCCACCGTGCCCAGCCCGTGGTCGTCCCGCAGCCGCTCGCAGACCGCGACGATGGCGGCGGCGGCGCCGTTGTGGAACCGGGCCGCGATCACGGCGGGCGCGGTGCCGGCGGCCAGGTCGCCGGCGGCGGCGCGGATCAGGTCGGCGCCACGGACCAGCAGCGGCCCGGCGCCGCCCCCGTCCCCGGGGCCAGCCTCCAGCCCAGCCGGGTAGCAGCCGGTCTCGGCCGGGTCGGCGAGCTGCTCCAGCTCGATCGCGGCCTGGCCCTCGTAGCTGATCGTGTCCCGGACGCCGAGCAGCGCGGCGGCCGCGTCGAACAGACGGCCCGCGCTGGAGGTGGCCGGGGCGTTGATGCCGCGATCGGCCATGGCCAGCACCGCGTCCCAGCGGCGCTGGTTGCGCCGGGCCACGGCCAGGCCGGGCGGCGGCGCGCCGCCGAACGCCCGGCTCAGGTACACCGCGGCCATCCGCCAGGGCTCCCTGATCGCGGCCTCGCCGCCGGGCAGCGGGACCGCGGCCAGATGCCCGGCCCGGCGCGCCGACACCAGGTCGGCCAGCAGGAACTCGCCGCCCCACAGGGTGCCGTCGGTGCCGTAGCCGGTGCCGTCGAAGGCGACCCCGATGACCGGCCCGCGCTCGCCGTTGTCGGCCAGGCAGGCGGCGATGTGCGCGTGATGGTGCTGCACGCCGAGCAGCGTGACCCTGTCGTGGCCGGCCGCGTACTGGGTGGACAGGTAGCCGGGGTGCAGGTCGTGCGCGACCACCTGGGGGGTGATGCCGAACAGCCGCCCGAGGTGCTCGATGGCCTCGGTGAAGGACCGCAGGGTCTCGAAGTTCTCCAGGTCGCCGAGGTGCTGGGAGATGATCGCCTGGCCGTCGCGGGCCAGGCAGACCGTGCTCTTCAGCTCGGCGCCGCAGGCCAGCACCGGCCGGCGGGCCGGGACCGGCAGCGGCAGCGGGGACGGCGCGTAGCCGCGGGCCCGGCGGATCAGCGCGGCCTGGCCGCCGGCCGACCTGGCCACCGAGTCGTCGGTCCGGATGTGGATCGGCCGGTCGTGCGTGAGGAACGCGTCGGCCAGTCCGGACAGCCGGGGCAGCATTTCCTCGTCCCGGTAGGCGATCGGCTCGTCCGAGGAGTTGCCGCTGGTCAGCACGATCGGGCGGCCGACGGCCCGGATCAGCAGGTGGTGCAGCGGGGTGTAGGGCAGCAGCAGGCCGAGCTGGCGGGTGCGCGGCGCGACCGCACTGGCCACCGCCGCGCCCGGATGCCGGTCCGCCAGCACGATCGGCCGCTGGATACTGGTCAGCAGCGCCTCGCTGGCCGGGTCAAGGACGGCCAGCGCGCGGGCCGCGGCCAGGT
Source organism: Streptosporangiaceae bacterium (assembly GCA_036375995.1). Classification (GTDB taxonomy): domain Bacteria; phylum Actinomycetota; class Actinomycetes; order Streptosporangiales; family Streptosporangiaceae; genus DASVBE01. The sequence continues at coordinate 36,137 of DASVBE010000359.1, forward strand.
CGGCGACCAGCACGGCGAACGGCTTCTCGGCCCGGTGCTTGCGGCCGCGCAGGACCGCCGCGGCGGGCTCGCTGGCCGCGTCCACGGCCAGGTGGAACCCGCCCAGGCCCTTGACGGCCAGCACCGCACCGCCGCGGAGCAGCGCGGCCGCGGCGGCGATGGGCTCACCAGGCAGGTCCTGGCCGTCCGGGCCGGCCAGCCGCAGCCGCGGGCCGCAGGCCGGGCAGCACACCGGCTGGGCGTGGAACCGGCGGTCCGCGGGGTCGGTGTACTCGGCGGCGCACGGGCCGCACATCGCGAAGCCCGCCATCGTCGTCAGCGGCCGGTCGTAGGGCACGCCGCGGACGATCGTGAACCGCGGGCCGCAGTTGGTGCAGTTGATGAACGGGTAGCCGAACCGGCGGTCCGCCGGGTCGTCAAGTTCCCGCAGGCAGTCCGCGCACGGCGCGGTGTCGGGTGACACCTGGGCGGTGCGCGGCCCGGCCGCGTCGCTGGCCACAATCGTGAACCCGGCCGCGCCGCCGGGCGGCATCGGGGAGGTGGTGACCTCGTCGATCCGCGCCAGCGGCGGCGGGCTGGCGGTCAGCGCGGCCAGGAACTCCTCCACCGCCGCGGGCGGGCCCTCGACCTCGGCGAACACGCCGGCTGCGTCGTTGCCGACCAGGCCCGCCAGGCCAAGCCGGACAGCCAGCGCGTAGACGAACGGCCGGAAGCCGACGCCCTGCACCGTCCCGGTAACCCGGATCCGGGTCCTGATGTGCTGGCCCACGCCCCTAGTCTGCAGTGCTGGCCGCTCGCTGTGCTTGCTGGCGAGCGCAGGGCCGCTGGAGAGGCGCTGCCTTCCCTTCCTCGCTCCTTGGCGCTCCTTCGTCGCGCCGCGTCGCTCGTCGGGAAAACAGCGCCGCGGCCCTGCGCTCGCTGGCCGGCTCCGCCGGCGCGTCGCGCCGCGTCGCTCGTCGGGAAAACAGCGCCGCGGCCCTGCGCTCGCTGGCCGGCTACGCCGGCGGCCCCTCGTTGGGCCGACTCCGCCGGCGCTAAGGGCGGTCGACGGCGCGGACTGCGGCTCGGACGACACGGAGTGGAATAAGCCTGGTCAGCGGGATGACGGTTTTGTAGACGGCGCCCGGGACGCAGACCGGCCGGCCCGCGGCGACCGCGTCCAGGCCCGCCCTGGCCACCGGCCCGGCCTGCAGCCAGAGCAGCCCGGACAGCCCCGCCCGGCGGCCGCGGTCCCCGGCGCGGAAGTCCGTCCTGGTGAAACCCGGGCACAGCGCGGTCACGTGCACACCTGAATCCGCCACCTCGGCGTGCAGGCTCTGGCTGAACGAGGTGACGAACGCCTTGGTGGCCGCGTACGTAGCGCTCCCCGGCAGCATCATGTATCCCGCCACCGAGGACACGTTCAGGATCCCGCCGTGGCCTCGGTCCACCATCAAGGGCAGCGCCGCGTGCGTCAGCCGGACCAGGGCCAGCACGTTCAGCTGGATCTGGGCCTGCTGCGCCCGGTACGGGGCCTGGACCAGTGCCCCGGGCACGCCGAAGCCCGCGTTGTTGACCAGCAGCTCGACCGGCCGGCCCGGGTCGGCCAGCCGCTCCGCCACGGCCGCCAGGCCCGGCTCGGTGATGAGGTCCGCAGGCAGCACCTCGGCTTGTACCCCGTGCCGGCCACGCAGGTCAGCCGCCACCTCTTCGAGGACGGCACCGCGCCGCGCCACCAGCACCAGGTCGCACCCAGCCGCCGCGAGCTGCCTGGCCATCTCCCGGCCGATCCCGCTGGACGCCCCGGTGACCAGGGCACTTCGGTACGCATGCGGCATGCGCGCCTCCGATCAGATCAACGTCCCCTGATCAGGAAACATTGATCAGCGAATCTCGATCAAGGGACGTAAATCAACGAGGGCAGGCCGGCGCAGGGCAGGCGGCTAGGTTCCGGTGATCAGCCGGCGCAGGGCGCTGGCCGTGGCCGCGTTCTGCTCGGCGTACTCGACCAGCGCCTTGGCCAGCTCCTGCGCCCACTGGCCGAGCGGCACCGGCTGGCGGGACAGGACCACGCCGCGGACCTCGCGGCAGATCTCGGCGGCCGGCACACCACGGTCGACGCCCAGCGTCATGACCCGGTCGCCCAGCCGCACGGTGATCTTCTGAACCTCTCCCGGCCGGCCCTTCATCCGGTCGGACATGCTGCGCTGCCGGTTTACGGTGACGCAGCCCGGGGGCAGGGACTCGCCCAGCGAGCTGGTCAGCACCTGCGCGTAGATGGCCACGTCCGCGCTGTCCGCGCGGAGCGCGGCGGCGACCATTTCCAGTGACGGGCTGCCTTCGCCCGGCTCGGCGACGGTCATTGCCCGGTGAACGTGGCCTTGCCCGGCCCGTTCTCCACGAAGCTGTGCATGCCCGCCTTCTGGTCCTCGGTGGCAAAGAGAGCAGCGAACTGCAGGCGCTCGAGCTGCAGGCCGGTGGTCAGGTCCACGTCGAGACCCTGATCGATGGCCTGCTTGGCGGCGCGCAGCGCCAGCGCGGGCCCGCTCACAAAACGGCAGGCCATGTCCCTGGCCGCGGTCAGTACGTCAGCGTCCGGCACAACCTGGTCCGCGAGCCCGATGGCCAGCGCCTCCTGGGCGCCCACGAACCGGCCGGTGAAGATCAGGTCCTTGGCCCGCGAGGGGCCGATGAGGCGGGGCAAACGCTGAGTGCCCCCGCCGCCGGGGATGACCCCCAGCTGGATCTCGGGCTGGCCAACCTGGGCGCTCTCACCGAGAATCCGGAAGTCGGCACACAGGGCCAGTTCCAGGCCGCCACCGAGGGCGTAGCCGGTGATGGCCGCTATCACCGGCTGCGGCAGCTGCGCGATCGCGGTAAACGCGTTCTGGAGCCGCTGCGTATTGACCGCCATCTCCGCATAACCGGCGTCCGCCATCTCCTTGATGTCGGCGCCTGCCGCGAACACCTTCTCGCCGCCGTACAGGATCACCGCCCGGACCTGGAGGTCCGTGGCCAGCCGCGCAGCGGCTTCGGCGATCTCGGTCTGCACCTGGGCGTTCAGCGCGTTCATCTTCGGCCGGCTGAGCCGGACCACTGCGACGGCAGCTTCGATTTCCACCTGGACGAACTCGCCCATCCGCACCTCCCTTACCGGGCCGATCCTATGCAGGACACGGGGATCCTACGCAGGACAGGGGCTCCGGCGGGCGCCAGCTGGCACCCTGCCCCAGGGAGAGCGGCAGTCAGGCGCGCAGCGGCCGCTGCTGCGCGCTGACAGTCTTACTCGCCGGAGGCGTGCGGCATGGACATCCGCTGCCACCCGTTAAGGAAGCCGCGGACTTCACTCTCGCTGTACCGGCGGTGCCCGCCGGGGGTACGGATCGACGACAGCTTGCCGCCACGGGCCCACCGGGTCACGGTCTTGGGATCCACCCGCAGCATGGCCGCTACCTCGGCCGGGGTCAGCAAGCGGTTCTCCGGCTCGATCTTGGCTCTCACGAACAGCGTCCTTTCATACGTGGGGGTAGTGGGCCAGTTGCGGAAAGTAGCCAAGCGCGGTCGTAACTTTCCGAGAGCGTTCTATCACAGGATGTCATGCCCCCCTGGCTTATGCAGGCGTTCTGACTGGCTCGGGGAGAATTTTCCCGTGCCCGCCCGCCTTGTCCTGTAAAGCTGACGCAACCATAACTCAGCCGGTTTACCGGCGGGTCGCAACACGGCCGATGCGCTATGTCGCACTAAGTGCGCAGCGCTGTGACCTGCAAATCAGCCCGGAGTGATCAAGGACTAGCCGAAAGGTAATAAAGAGGTAAGCGCGACTAGAAGATCACGGAATCAGCGCAGATCACCATTAGTCAGGCCGGCCGGAGCATCCGGGAACGTAACAAGGCCAAGCTCGGCCGGGGTGGCCAGCAGCGGGTGCGCCGGCAGCACGCGGACGGTGTAGCCGAACGGCCCGGGGCCGCCCAGCTCGACCTCGCCGGCGTAGCGGGCGGCCGACTGGCCGTCCGGCGGGGTCTCCAGGGCCAGCGCGGCGTGCGCCGGGCTGGCCAGCTCGTCATCGTCCCCCACCCGGCCGTACGCCACCTGCACGATCACGTCGTCCGGGGTCAGCTCGCCGAGCGCGACCACCGCGCTGACCGCCAGCCGGGCACCCGGCAGCTGCTCGCCCTCGGCCGCCTCCACATGCTCGATCACGATGCCCTGCCAGGCCTTGCGGACCCGGTCCAGCCAGGCGGCCAGCTCGCGGGCCGGGCCGTACTCCAGCCGCCCGCTGTCCGCCGCAGGTGCGCCGGCCAGCGCCCGGGAAGATACCGCGGACGGCTGGTACAGCTCGGTCGTGTACTCCCTGACCATCCGGGTGGCCTGGGCCTTGGGCCCCAGCGTGCGCAGCGTGTGCGCGACCATCTCCAGCCAGCGGGCGGGCGGCTGGCCGCCTGCGCTGTCGTAGAACAGCGGCGCCACCGACTGGCTGATCAGGTCGTACAGCGCGGCGGCCTCGACCTCGTCGCGGCGGCCGGACTCGGTCACGCCGTCCGCGGACGGGATGGCCCAGCCGTTCGCGCCGTCGAACCACTCGTCCCACCAGCCGTCCCTGATCGACAGGTTCAGGCCGCCGTTCAGCGCGGACTTCATGCCCGAGGTGCCGCACGCCTCCAGCGGCCGCAGCGGGTTGTTCAGCCACACGTCGCAGCCCTGCACCAGGGCGTGCCCCAGGGCCATGTCGTAGTCCGGCAGGAACACGATCCGGTGCCGGACCCGGGGGTCGTCGGTGAACTTGACCATCTGCTGGATCAGCAGCTTGCCGCCGTCGTCGGCGGGGTGGGCCTTGCCGGCGATGACGATCTGCACCGGCCGATCCGGGTCGAGCAGCAGCTCGGTCAGCCGCTCCTGGTTGCACAGCATCAGCGTCAGCCGCTTGTAGGACGGCACCCGGCGGGCGAACCCGATTGTCAGCACGTTCTCGTCCAGCGCCTCGTCGATCCAGGTCAGCTCGGCGTCCGAGGCCCCGCGCTGGAGCCAGGAGGCGCGCAGCCGGCGCCGGGCCTCGGCCACCAGCCGGGCCCGCAGCTGGCGGCGGATCTCCCAGATCGCGGCCGGCCCGGCCGCGGCGATCTGGGCCCAGGCCGGCCCGTCCTCGGGCAGCCCGGCCGGGCCGCCCGCGCCATCCCCGCCGGCCTGCGCGCCGGCCGCGGCCAGGTCGAGGATCTCGGTGGCCACCCAGGTCGGGGCGTGAACCCCGTTGGTGACCGAGCCGATCGGAACCTCGGCCTGGTCAAAGCCCGGCCACAGCCCGGTGAACATGCCCCGGCTGACCGAGCCATGCAGCTTGCTGACCCCGTTCACCCGCTGGGCCAGCCGCATGCCCATCACGGCCATGTTGAACAGGTTCGGGTCGCCGCCCGGGTAGGTCTCCGCGCCGAGCGCCAGGACCTGGTCGCACGGCAGCGCCGGATCCTCGTTGGCCCCTCCGAACTGCCGCTCGATCAGCTCGCGGGCGAACCGGTCGATGCCGGCCGACACCGGCGTGTGAGTGGTGAACACGGTGCCCGCCCGGCACGCGGTGAGCGCCTCGGCGAACGACAGCCCGGACATGGTCAGCTCGCGGATCCGCTCCAGGCCGAGGAACCCGGCGTGGCCCTCATTGGTGTGGAACACCTCGGGCTGCGGCCGCCCGGTCAGCTGGCAGAACCGCCGCACCGCCCGGACCCCGCCGATGCCGAGCAGCAGTTCCTGGTGCAGCCGGTGGTCGCTGCCGCCGCCGTACAGCCGGTCGGTCACCTCACGCAGGGCCGGCTCGTTCTCCTCGATGTAGGAGTCGAGCAGCAGCAGCGGCACCCGGCCCACCTGGGCCAGCCAGATCTGGGCGGCGAGCGGGGCACCGTCGGCCAGGCCCACGGTGATCCGGACCGGCTCGCCGGCGCCGTCGGGGCCATCCCGCAGCAGAGCCAGCGGCAGGCCGTTGGGGTCCCCGGCCGGGTAGCGCTCGGCCTGCCAGCCGGGCGCGGACAGCGACTGGGTGAAGTACCCGTGCCGGTACAGCAGGCCGACGCCGATCAGCGGCACGCCCAGGTCGCTGCTGGCCTTGAGATGATCCCCGGCCAGGATGCCGAGCCCGCCGGAGTACTGCGGCAGCGCCGCGGTCAGGCCGAACTCGGGAGAGAAGTACGCGACCCCGGCCGGCCGGTCCGGCAGCTCCGGGCTGGCCTGGTACCAGCGCGGCCCGGACAGGTAGTCGCGCAGCTCGTCCGCGGCGTCGCCGAGGCGGCGCAGGAACCGCCGGTCGGCGGCCAGCGCGGCAAGCCGCTCGGGCGGCACCTGGGCGAGCAGGGCGACCGGGTCGCCGCCCGCCCGCAGCCACGCCGCGGGGTCAATGGCAGCAAAAAGGTCACGCGTCTCCGTATGCCATGACCAGCGCAAATTGAGCATCAGCTCACGCAGCGGGGCAAGCGGCTCGGGGAGGACCGGGTGGATGATGAACCGCCGGATAGCTCTCACCGGCCCGACCTTAATGTGTGCGGCCGAAGGTTGCTAACCAGGTAGGCAAAGGTATGGCGAACCTTGGCAACCGGGTGCGGGTGGCCGCCGCCAGAATGGGTAGCGTTGCAGCGTGATAGGGCGAATTCCCATCCTCGACGTGCAGCCCGCCCCTGACCAGGGACGACGGCCGGCCAAGTCGGTAGCAGGCGAGACCTTCGAGATCAGCGCCACGGTGTTCCGCGAGGGTCACGAGCGCCTCGGCGCCGGCGTGGTGCTGCGCGCGCCGGACGGCAGCCAGCTGCCGCTGGCCATGATGCGCGAGCTCGCGCCGGGCACCGACCGGCACGGCACCGAGGTCACGATCCCGGCCGAGGGGAGATGGCAGTTCCGGGTCGAGGCGTGGGGCGACCCGATGGCCGGCTGGCAGCACGACGCGGCCATCAAGATCCCGCTGGGCCAGGACGTGGACCTGATGCTGGCCGATGGCGCGCTGCTGTTCGACCGGGCGGCCAAGGCGGCGAAGACCCCCAAGCGCGAGCGCGACCTGCTGGCCGCGGTGGCCACCGCCCTCCGCGACGGCGACCGGTCGCCGATGTCCCGGCTGACCGCGGCCAGCAGCCCGGAAGTGCTGTCGGCCATGGCCGCCTGGCCGCTGCGCACGCTGGTCACAAGGACCCGGTGGTATCCGGTGGTCGTGCACCGGCGGCGCGCCCTGTTCGGGTCGTGGTACGAGTTCTTCCCCCGGTCCGAGGGCGCCGAGCTGGCCGGCGAGGACGGGCCGCGGTCCGGCACGCTGAAGTCCGCGGCGGGCCGCCTGGACGCCATCGCGGCGATGGGCTTCGACGTGGTGTACCTGCCGCCGGTGCACCCGATCGGCACGACCGCCCGCAAGGGCCCGAACAACACGCTGACCGCCGGGCCCGGCGACCCGGGCTCGCCGTGGGCGATCGGCTCGCCGGACGGCGGGCACGACTCCCTGCACCCGGACCTGGGCACGATGGCGGACTTCGACGCGTTCGTCGCGCGGGCCGGGGAGCTGGGCCTGGAGGTGGCGCTCGACCTGGCGCTGCAGGCCTCCCCCGACCACCCGTGGGTGATCAAGCACCCGGAGTGGTTCACGACCAGGGCCGACGGCAGCATCGCCTACGCGGAGAACCCGCCCAAGCGCTACCAGGACATCTACCCGATCAACTTCGACAACGACCCCGAGGGCATCTACGCCGAGGTGCTGCGCACCGTGCGGCTGTGGATGGACCACGGGGTGCGGATCTTCCGCGTCGACAACCCGCACACCAAGCCGCTGCGATTCTGGGAGCGGCTGCTCGCGGACATCGGCAGGACCGATCCGGACGTGCTGTTCCTGGCCGAGGCGTTCACCCGGCCGGCCATGATGCACGCCCTGGCGATGATCGGGTTCCACCAGTCCTACACCTACTTCACCTGGCGGAACACGGCCGGCGAGCTGACCGGCTACCTGCGCGAGCTGGCCGGGCCCGCGGCCGCCTACATGCGGCCGAACTTCTTCGTCAACACCCCGGACATCCTGGGCCACTACCTGCAGCACGCCGGCCCGGCCGCGTTCGCGGTGCGCGCGGTGCTGGCCGCCACGCTGTCCCCCACCTGGGGCGTGTACTCCGGCTACGAGCTGTGCGAGAACGAGCCAGCCGCGCCGGGCAGTGAGGAGTACCTGAACTCGGAGAAGTACCAGTACCGGCCGCGGGACTGGGCCGGGGCGCAGGCGGCCGGGGCCACGCTGGCCCCGTTCCTGGCCCGGCTGAACCGCATCCGGCGCGCGCATCCGGCCCTTCAGGAGCTCCGCAACCTGCGGTTTCACCATGTTGACCAGCCGGATCTGCTGTGTTTTTCCAAGGTCGCGGATGGTGCCGACGCGGGCGGGGGCGGACGGGATATCGTGCTCGTCGTCGTCAACCTCGACTGGCGCGAGCCACGCGAGGCCACCGTCTGGCTGGACATGCCGGCGCTCGGCCTTGATCACAACGCTGAGTTCCTGGTCACCGACGAGCTTTCCGGCGAGTCGTACTGGTGGCGGCAGGCCAGTTACGTGCGGCTCGACCCGTCGATGGTGCCCGCACACATCTTCACTGTCCGTTCGTGATACCGGCATCCGCCCCGCAGACCGCAGGAGCACCCAGTGGCCACAGCACCGGATAAGCCCACGCCGCCTATGCCCACCCCGCCGCCGCTGACCGGCTTCGCGGGCCCAGCGGCCACCCCGGTGCCCGACCCGTTCAGCTTCGACCAGCCGCGCGACCCCGAGTGGTTCAAGCGCGCGGTGTTCTACGAGGTGCTGGTCCGCGGCTTCCACGACTCGAACAACGACGGCACCGGGGACCTGCGCGGGCTGATGTCCCGGCTGGACTACCTGCAGTGGCTCGGCATCGACTGCCTGTGGCTGCTGCCCATCTACGCCTCGCCGCTGCGGGACGGCGGCTACGACATCTCCGACTTCACCACGGTCCTGCCCGAGTTCGGCAACGTCGGCGACTTCGTCGAGCTGGTGGACGAGGCGCACAAGCGCGGCATCCGGGTCATCGCGGACCTGGTCATCAACCACACCAGCGACGCGCACCCGTGGTTCCAGGCCTCCCGCAGCGACCCGGACGGCCCGTTCGGCGACTTCTATGTCTGGTCCGACGAGGACACCGGCTACCCGGACGCGCGGATCATCTTCGTCGACACCGAGCAGTCCAACTGGACCTTCGACCAGGTCCGCGGCCAGTACTACTGGCACCGGTTCTTCTCCCACCAGCCCGACCTGAACTACGACAACCCGAAGGTCCAGGACGCGATCCTGGAGGTGCTGCGGTTCTGGCTGGACCTGGGCATCGACGGGTTCCGGCTGGATGCGGTGCCCTACCTGTACGAGCGCGAGGGCACCAACTGCGAGAACCTCAAGGAGACCCACGAGTACCTGCGCCGGATCCGGTCCGAGGTGGACCGGCAGTACCCGGACCGGGTGCTGCTGGCCGAGGCCAACCAGTGGCCCACCGACGTGGTCGAGTACTTCGGCGACCGCGTCCTGGGCGGCGACGAGTGCCACATGGCGTTCCACTTCCCGCTGATGCCGCGCATCTTCATGGCCGTGCGGCGGGAGCAGCGCTACCCGATCTCGGAGATCATGGCCCAGACCCCGGAGATCCCGTCCGGCTGCCAGTGGGGCATCTTCCTGCGCAACCACGACGAGCTGACGCTGGAGATGGTCACCGACGACGAGCGGGACTACATGTACTCCGAGTACGCCCGTGACCCGCGGATGAAGGCCAACATCGGCATCCGCCGCCGGCTGGCGCCGCTGCTGGACAACGACCGCAACCAGCTCGAGCTGTTCACCGCGCTGCTGCTGTCCCTGCCCGGCTCGCCGGTCATCTACTACGGCGACGAGATCGGCATGGGCGACAACATCTGGCTCGGTGACCGCGACGGGGTGCGCACCCCGATGCAGTGGACCCCGGACCGCAACGCCGGGTTCTCCCGCTGCGACCCGGCCCGCCTGTACCTGCCGCTGATCATGGACCCGATGTACGGCTACCAGGCCATCAACGTCGAGGCCCAGGAGAACAACAACGGCTCGCTGCTGTTCTGGACCAGGCGGATGATCGAGATCCGTAAGCGGCACCCGGTCTTCGGGCTGGGCCGGTACGAGGAGCTGAGCTCGTCCAACCCGAGCGTGCTGGCCTTCGTCCGGGAGCACCCCGACCCGGGCAACAGCCAGGAAGCCGCGGACCGGATCCTGTGCGTGAACAACCTCTCAAGGTTCCCCCAGCCGGTCGAGCTCGACCTGCGCCGGTTCAAGGGGATCACGCCGATCGAGTGCATGGGCGGGGTCAGGTTCCCGCCCATCGGCGACCTGACCTACCTGCTCACCCTGCCGGGTCATGGTTTCTACTGGTTCCAGCTGCCACCGGTCCAGGAGCGGTAAAGAGGCGTCCCTTCTGGCCGATTTTCGGCCGGTACCGCGTTAGAACGGTGCCGGGAGGGACATAGTCCAGTAGCTATGAACTTGCTGGAGCATGCCCTCGCGACCTGGATGCCCGCCCAGCGGTGGTTCCCTGGCGACCGGATCGGCGGTGACGTCACGGTCATCGCGGACACCCTGCTCGCCGCGGGCGACCCGGAGCTGCGGCACCTGATCGTGTCGGTGCGCTCCGGGAGGCCGGCTGGCCCGCCCGCCGGCCCCCCGCCCGCCCGCTACCAGGTGCTGGCCGGGTTCCGCCGCCAGATGCCGGCCGAGCTGGCGCACGCGGTCATCGGCACCGACCAGCGCGGCAAGACGGTCTACGACGGGCTGCACGACAGCGAGCTCACCACCGTCCTGCTGCGCGCCATCGCCGGGGAGCGGGCCGACGGGCCGCTGGTCTTCACCCGGGAGCCGGACGTGGCCATCGACCTGACCGCGCGCAGCCTGGTGCTGTCGGTCGAGCAGAGCAACACCAGCCTGGTGTTCGGCGACTCGGCGATCCTCAAGGTGTTCCGCCGGCTGTTCGCGGGCCCCAACCCGGACCTGGAGATCACCAGCGCGCTGGCCCGGCTGGGCTCGTCCGACATCGCCCGGCCGCTCGGCTCGGTCAGCTCCCGGCTGGACGGCGAGCCGGTCCTGCTCGCCGTCCTGTCCGAGTTCCAGCGCGGCGCCTGCGACGGCTGGCAGCTCGCCCTGACCAGCCTGCGCGACCTGTACGCGCGCGCCACCGACCGGGCCGCCGAGGCCGGCGGTGACTTCGCCGGCGAGGCGCACCGGCTGGGCGCGGCCACCGCCCGGGTGCACGCCGACCTGGCCCGGGCGTTCGGCACCCAGACGCTGAACCCGGAAGAGCTGGCCGGCCTGGCCGGCCAGATGACCCTCAAGCTCAAGGAGGCCAGCGCCGAGGTCCCGGCGCTGGCCACCTTCGCCGACAAGATCGCGACCGCATACGCCGCACTCGCCGAGATCACCGAGCCCGTCACCGTCCAGCGGATCCACGGCGATTACCACCTGGGCCAGGTGCTGCGCTCCCGCAGCGGCTGGGTGCTGCTGGATTTCGAGGGCGAGCCGCTGGTCCCGCTGGACCGCCGCCGCGACCTGGCGCCCGCGCTGCGCGACGTGGCCGGCCTGCTACGGTCCTTCGACTATGCGGCCCGGCACCTGCTGGTCGGCCACCCCGACGCGTCCCGGCTGTCCGGGACCGCGCTGGAGTGGGTGGCCAGGAACTCGGCCGCGTTCTGCGAGGGGTACGCCGAGGAGCACGGGTCCGACCCCCGGGACCAGGCCATCCTGCTGCGCGCGCTGATGCTGGACAAGGCGGTGTACGAGGTGATGTACGAGGCCAGGCACCGGCCCTCCTGGCAGGACATCCCGCTGGACGCGATCGCGGGGCTGTAAGAAAATGACCCCTGGGGACGACCAGATGACCGGAGTCAGCATCGCCGAGCTGGACCGGATCGTGTCCGGCACCCACCACGACCCGCACTCGGTGCTCGGCGCGCATCCCGCGCCGGGCGGCGGCATGACCGTCCGCACGCTGCGCCCGCTGGCCACCTCGGTGACCGTGGTGCTGCCGGACGGCCGCCGGTTCCCGGCCGGGCACGTGCACCAGGGCATCTTCGCGGCCGACCTGCCGGACGACAAGGACGTGCCGGACTACCGGCTGTCGGTGACGTACCCGAACGGCGACGGCAGCCCGGACGCCGAGTACCTGACCGACGACCCGTACCGGCACCTGCCCACGCTGGGCGAGATGGACCTGCACCTGATCCGCGAGGGCCGGCACGAGGAGCTGTGGCGGGTGCTCGGCGCGCACGTCCGCAGCTTCGGCGAGGTCACCGGCACGGCCTTTGCCGTGTGGGCGCCCAACGCCCGCGGCGTCCGGGTCATCGGCGACTTCAACTTCTGGGACGGGCACGCGCACCCGATGCGGTCGCTGGGGTCCGCCGGGGTGTGGGAGCTGTTCGTGCCGGGCGTGCCGGCGGGCACCAGGTACAAGCTGGACATCTGCGGCCCGGACGGGTCCTGGCACCGCAAGGCCGACCCGATGGCGGCCCTGGCCGGCCGGCCGCCCGCGACCGACTCGGTGGTGTTCGAGAGCAGCTACGAGTGGCAGGACGAGGCCTGGCTGGCCCGCCGGGCCGAGGCCGACCCGCTGCGCGAGCCGATGAGCGTGTACGAGGTGCACCTGGGCTCGTGGCGGCCGGGGCTGTCCTACACCGAGCTGGCCGACCAGCTGACCGCCTACGTGACCGAGCTGGGCTTCAGCCACGTGGAGTTCCTGCCGGTCGCCGAGCACCCGTTCGGCGGCTCCTGGGGCTATCAGGTGACCTCGTACTACGCACCGACCGCACGGTTCGGCACCCCGGACGAGTTCCGCCACCTGGTCGACCGGCTGCACCAGGCGGGCATCGGGGTGATCCTGGACTGGGTGCCCGCGCATTTCCCGCGCGACAACTGGGCGCTGGCCCGGTTCGACGGCACGCCACTGTACGAGCACCCGGACCCGCGCCGCGGCGAGCACCCGGACTGGGGCACGCTGATCTTCGACTACGGCCGCGCCGAGGTGCGGAACTTCCTGATCGCCAACGCGGTCTACTGGCTGGAGGAATTCCACGCGGACGGACTGCGGGTCGACGCGGTGGCCTCGATGCTGTACCTGGACTACTCCCGCAAGGACGGCGAATGGCTGCCGAACGCGCAGGGCGGCCGGGAGAACCTGGACGCGGTCGCGCTGCTGCACGAGGCCAACGCGACCTGCTACAAGCGGGCCCCGGGCATCCTGATGATCGCCGAGGAGTCCACCGCGTGGCCGGGGGTGACCCGGCCGGTGCACCTGGGCGGGCTCGGCTTCGGGCTGAAGTGGAACCTCGGCTGGATGCACGACACGCTCAGCTACCTGCAGCGCGACCCGCTGTTCCGCGGCTACCACCACAACGAGCTGACGTTCTCGATGATGTACGCCTACAGCGAGAACTTCGTGCTGCCGCTGTCGCACGACGAGGTGGTGCACGGCAAGGGCTCGCTGCTGGCCAAGATGCCCGGCGACGACTGGAAGAAGTTCGCCGGGCTGCGCGCACTGCTCGCCTACATGTGGGCCCACCCGGGCAAGCAGCTGCTGTTCATGGGCTCGGAGTGGGGCCAGGCCAGCGAGTGGTCGCAGGAGGCCGGCCTTGACTGGGCGGCGCTGCGCGGCGAGCGGCACGCCGGGATGCAGCGGCTGGTCGCCGACCTGAACGCGGCCTACCGCGCCGACCCGGCGCTGTGGTCGGGCGACTTCACCCCGGACGGGTTCAGCTGGATCGACGCGAACGACTCGGCCGGCAACGTGGTCTCGTTCCTGCGGCTGGCCGCGGACGGCAGCGGCCGGGTCCTGGCCTGCGTGGCGAACTTCGCCGGGCAACCGCACCTGAACTACCGGATCGGCCTGCCGCTGGCCGGGCGGTGGCGCGAGGTGGTCAACACCGACGCGCCGGTCTACGGCGGCAGCGGCGTGGGCAACCTGGGCGCGGTCCAGGCCGTAGCCGAGCCGTGGCACGGCCGGCCCAACTCGGCCCGGATCACGGTGCCGCCGCTGGGCGTGCTCTGGCTGGCGCCCGAGGACCTGCCGGTGCCCGGGCCGGAGTTCGGCGATGATGAAGGCGAGGACGGCGCGGGCTGACCGGGAAGCGGGTGCTGTGGTGGACGAGGAACTGAAGGCCAGCGAGCCGCAGCACGAGCCGGTGCCGGCCGGCGCGGCACAAGATGTCGCCAGGCGGGCCGCGCGGGCCGCGGTGCCGGGCCGGATGCCCGCGATCTACCTGGGGCACGGCGCGCCGCCGCTGGTCGACGACCCGCTGTGGGTGATCCAGCTGGCCGCCTGGGCGCAGGCCATGCCGCGGCCCACCGCCGTGCTGATGGTCTCCGCGCACTGGGAGTCCGCGCCGCTGACCATCGGCGCGACCAGGGACGGCGTGCCGCTGGTCTACGACTTCGGCGGGTTCGCCGAGCGGTACTATCACGCGCAGTACCCGGCGCCGGGCGCGCCCGCGCTGGCCCAGCGGGTCCGCGACCTGCTCGGGTCCGCCGAGCCGACCGTGGACATGCCGGACCGCGGCCTGGACCACGGCGCGTACGTGCCGCTGACCGTGATGTACCCGGACGCGGACATCCCGGTGCTGCAGATCTCGCTGCCCACCCTGGACCCGGGGCGGCTGCTGGCCATCGGCTCACGGCTGCGCCCGCTGCGGGACGAGGGCGTGCTGATCGTGGGCAGCGGGTTCCTCACCCACGGGCTGCCGTTCCTGCGTGACTTCCGGTTCGACGCGCCGCCGCCGGGCTGGTCCGCGGAGTTCGACCACTGGGCCGCCGAGCGGCTGGACGCGGGCGACGTGGACGCCCTGGCGGACTTCGGCCGGGCGCCGGGGGCCAGGTACGCGCACCCGACCACCGAGCATTTCGCGCCGCTGTTCGTCACGCTGGGCGCGGGCGACGGGCCCGCCCCGGTCACCACGATCACCGGCTACTGGCTGGGCCTGGCCAAGCGCTCGATCCAGGTCGCCTGAGCCTCAGCCGGCCGGGCCTCCGCCCCGGTGATCCGGCCACCCTGGCTGAGGCCTTCGCCGACGCGCAGGCCCGGCCGCAGGAGTACGCAACCTACGGCAGCACGGCAAGGGGGAGCCCTATGAGAAGCGATTCGACCCCGACCGCAATCTCGCCCCGTTGCCGGGGATCTGCCTCTTCGCAGCTGGCTATCGCGTAGCCTTACGTGCGGCAAGGGATGGGTGCCATGAACAACGGAGGTAAGGCAGTGTCTCAGGGGGACGGCGACGCGCGGGCCGGAGTGCGTTATCACAAACGTGACTTCTGGAGTAAAGAAAATCTTAAGTACGACCGCCCACACTACCGGCTGCAGAAATCCGCGAGAATTATCCGCAAGATCGCCGGGGACCGGCCGCAGTCATTGCTCGACGTAGGCTGCGGGCCGGCCGCACTGAAGCCGCTGCTACCGCCCAATATCGACTATTACGGCATTGACATCGCGATCCAGAGTCCTGCTCCCTACCTAGTGGAATCCGACTTCCTGGAATCGCGCATCGGTATCGGCGACAAGAAGTTCGGGATCGTCATCGCTCAGGGCGTATTCGAGTATGTCGGGGCACTCCAGCCGCAGAAGTTCGCAGAGATCGCCGAGATACTGGAGCCAGGCGGGACATTCATCGCGTCGTACGTCAACTTCGCGCACCGGCAGCGGCAAATCTACTGGCCGTACAGCAACATCCAGTCCCCAGCGGATTTCCGGGCCAGCCTCGCCCAGCACTTCGTGATACGCAGAGTAATCCCAACGTCACACAACTGGCATCACGGAGAGCCTAACCGAAGGATCATTCAGGCTGCTAATATGCACCTGAACGTCAACATCCCGTATATCAGCCGGGTACTGGCAGTGGAGCATTTCTTCATCTGCTCCCCGCGCCATGCTGCTGCCACCTCGGGGCCGGGCCGCAGCTGACATGTCCGGTCACCACCAATTCGGCGCGTCAATGACAGTGCCGGCGCGTGGTGGTTTACCGGCAACGTCGGGTTCGACGTCAGCCGGCTACTGGCTGGGCCTGGCCAAGCGCTCCATCCAGGTCGCCTGAGCCTCAGCCGGCCGGGCCAGCCGGAGCGTCCCAGCGGACGTGCAGCTCCGGCGGCTTGCGGAACACCAGGCCGCGCGGTGCGGCCGGGCGGCTGGGGTCGAGGCACACCCCGGGCAGCAGGTCGAGCAGCGCGCCGACCGCGGCCGCGGTCTCCGCGGACGCCAGCTGCGCGCCGGGGCAGAAGTGCGGTCCGCGGGCGAAGCCCAGGTTGTACTGCGCGCCCGGGCGGCCGGGGGTGAACTCGTCCGGGCGATCGAACACCGCGGGGTCCCGGTTGGCCCCGGCGATCGACACGCGAACCAGGTCACCGCGCCGGATGAGGGCCCCGGCCAGTTCGGCGTCCGCGGTGGCGTACCGGTCGACCACGGCCGCGGCCGGCTCCAGCCGCAGCGACTCGGCCACCGCGGCGGGCAGCACGGACCGGTCCGCTCGCACCGCCGCCAGCGCCGCCGGGTGGCTCAGCAGGTGCAGTACCGCGTTGCTGATCATGCCCTCGGTGGTCTCGATGCCCCCGAACATCAGCACGGCCGCGTCCGACGCCACCTCGTCCGGCGTCAGCCCGCCCTGCTGTGATGCGGCCGACAGCAGGGATCCCCCACCCGGCTCGCGGACCGCAGCCGTAACTCTTCCGCTTAGTGCTGAAAACGCGGCCCGGCCGGCCTCTGCCGTTCCCCCGGCCGCGCCAGGCCCGTCGGCGGACAGCGCCGTGACCGCGGTGACGATCGCGTCGTACCAGGTCAGGATCTCCGCCGGGTCGGTGTCCGGGAGGCCGAGCAACCCGGTCACCACCGCCACCGCGAGCGGCCCGGCCAGTCCCCGCCGCAGCTCCGCCGCCCCGCCGTAGCGCGACTGCCCCGCCGTCTTCAGTTCGTTCACCAAGGAGTACGCCGTCTGCGTGGCGAGTGACTCCAGCCGATCCCGGGCCGCCGCCCCGCGGAACGCCGCCGAGAACGGGTCCCGGTGCCTCCGGTGCGGGCCGCCGTCCAGCGAGAGCATGGACGGCCCGACCACCTGGGCGGTGGAGAACCGCGGGTCGTCCACGGTGAACCCGCGGCTGTCCCGCATCACCGCCAGGGCCAGGTCGTGCCGGGTGACCAGCCAGCCGCCCACGGCCGGCAGCCAGGACACCGGCTCGGCCGCGCGCAGCCGGTGCAGCAGCGGGTGCGGGTCCCCGTCCAGGTCCGCCACGGTCACCGCGGCACCCAGCGGGAACGGCCCGCCGCGGTCCGGTTCCCGCCCGCCTGCCATGATCCCGACGCTACCCGGCGGCCAGCTGGCCCAGCAGCCAGCGCGGCCCGGTCACCGCCGCGCCCGCGGCCTGCGCCCGGCCGCGCAGTTCCCGGTCCGCGGTGACCACCAGGCGGCGGCCGGGCAGGTCCGCGGCCAGCCGGGCGATCAGGTCGTCCCCCGAGCCGCCCGCGGCGGCCACGCTGACCGCTCCGGCGGGCGGCGCTCCGCCGCCGTCGCCCCCCGGCCCCGCTGGCAGGCGGCCCAGCGCGGCCCGCGCCGCGCCCTCCAGCACCATCAGGTAGCCGGGGAACCGCCGCTCCAGGTCCCCGTCCCCCTCCCCGCTCACGCCGCGGGCGGCCAGCGCCGCGACCTCGCCGTGCAGCCGGGCCGCCGCGCCGGCCCGGTCCCGCCACCAGCCGTCTGCCCGGGAGCCCATCACGTTGGCGGTGTCCACGATCACGGTGGCCGGTTCCAGCACGGCGGACAGCCGTGGCCAGGCCGCGGCGAACCCGGGGTGCAGCACCAGCCCGGCCACGTCCGGCACCGGGATCCAGCCGGCCGCGATGCTCTCCCGGTTGGCGTTGCGGACGCCGAACGGCTCATCGGCCTCCGCCAGGACCGTCCGGTAGGCCCACCCGCCGTGGTCGTCGAGGTGGATCCCGGTGGGCCGGACATGCGCCGCCGGCACGGCGATCTCCTCGGCGGCCTCCCGCAGCGCGGCGTGGACCTCGCTCTCGTGGCTGTCCCTGGCGCCGCCGGGCGGTCCCCAGGTCCGCGGGTAGTGCACGGTCCAGCCCCGGCGGTGCAGCAGCACCTGGGCCGGGTTCCCGTCGCGGCCTGGCAGCCAGGCCAGCAGGCCGGCCGCACCGAAGATCCCCCAGTGTGTGTGGCCAAGATCGCAGCGGGCCCAGCCATCACCGTCGTGTCTGGCCATCGAGGTGACGATAGCCCACACCCGGCCCGCGGCCCGGCGGCCGGTCCCCGGCCCCGGCCGGTGAGGCCTAAGCTGGGGCCCATGCTCGACTCGCTTCCCGACCAGGTGGCCAAGCTCCGCCAGCGCCGCACGGCGCCGATCATTCTGGAACTCGACCTCACCGAGGGGATCGCCGAGGAACGCCCGGCCGACCCGGTCTCCGCGGTGCTGGCCCGGCGCCGCCCGGTGCTCGCCGACGTGCTCGACGCGCTGCGCCGGGCCGCCGGTGACCCGCGGGTGACCGCGCTGGTGGCCAAGGTCGGTGGCCGCCCGATCGGCCTGGCCGTGGTCCAGGAACTGCGCGCGGCGGTGACCGCGCTGCGCGAGGCCGGCAAGCAGACCGTGGCGTGGGCCGAGACGTTCGGTGAGTTCTCCGCCGGGAACGTGCCCTACTACCTGGCGACCGCGTTCGGCACCGTGTGGCTGCAGCCGTCCGGGGACCTGGGCCTGACCGGCATCGCGGTCGAGCGGCGGTTCTTCCGCGGCGCGCTGGACCGGCTCGGCGTCGAGTTCCAGGTCGGCAAGCGGCACGAGTACAAGAACGCCGCGGACCAGTTCACCGAGCACGGCTTCACCGGCCCGGCCCGCGAGGCCACCGACCGGATGTCGGTCTCCGTGCTCGAGCAGATCACCAGCGCGATCGCGGCCCGCTGCCGGATCACCGGCGAGGAGGCCAGGGCGCTGGTCGACCGTGGTCCGTTCCTGGCCACCGAGGCGCTGGAGACGGGCCTGGTCGACGCGCTCGGCTACCGCGACGAGGTGTACGCCGAGGTCCGCAAGCAGGCCGGCGCCGAGGCGACGATGATCTTCCTGGGCCGTTACGGCCGGGCCAAGCAGGTCGCCGAGCGGGCCCGCAGCCTGCCGTCCGCGCTGCGCCAGCCGCCTGGCCTGGCGCTGATCTACGCCACCGGCCCGATCCAGCGCGGCCGCAGCGGCCGCAGCCCGCTGCCCGGCGGCGGCCGGATGGGCTCGGACACGGTCGCCGCCGCGCTGCGCGCGGCGATCTCCGACGACCACGCCCGGGCGATCGTGCTGCGGGTGAACAGCCCCGGCGGCTCCTACGTGGCCTCCGACACGATCTGGCGCGAGGTCGTGCGGGCCCGCGGCGCGGGCAAGCCGGTCGTGATCTCCATGGGCGACGTGGCCGCCTCCGGCGGCTACTTCATCTCGATGGCCGCGGACGTGATCGTGGCCCAGCCGGGCACGCTGACCGGCTCGATCGGCGTGCTGTCCGGCAAGCCGGTGGTCGGCGGACTGCTCGGCCGCTACGGGGTGTCCACCGACACGGTCACCGCCGGCGAGCACGCGGCCATGTTCGGCACCACCCACCCGTACAGCGAGGACGAGTGGGCGCTGGTCAACCGCTGGCTCGATCACATCTACGCGGACTTCACCGGCAAGGTCGCGCGTGGCCGCGGGATGACCGCCGAGCGGGTCCACGAGCTGGCCCGCGGCCGGGTGTGGACCGGCGCGGACGCGCTGGCGCACGGCCTGGTCGACGAGCTGGGCGGGCTGGACCTGGCGACCTCGCTGGCCCGGGCCCGGGCCGGGCTGCCGGACGATGCCCCGGTCCGCGGCTACCCGCGGAACCGGCCGATCGACCGGCTGCGCCCGGCGACCTCCAGCGAGGCGGCCGCCGCGGCGGCTCCCCGGCTGACCGCGGGCCTGCTCGCGGAGAGCTGGGGCCCGGTGTGGCGGCAGGCCGCCGCCGTGGGCCTGCCCGCGGCCGGCCCGCTGATCCTGCCCGGGGACTGGTCGGTTGAATGACCAGTCTCCGTCCGCCCGCTCCCGGTGACCTGGCGGACGCGCTGCGGGCGGTCGCCGCGGCCGTCGCGCTGGTGACCGTCGCCGACGGCCGGGACGACGTCGGCGTCACGGTCAGCACGCTGTGCCCGGTGTCCACCGACCCGCCACTGGTCAGCGTCGCGCTGCAGGGCGGCACGTATCCCGCGGAGCTGCTCCGCCGGGTGGACGGGTTCGCGGTGACCGTGCTGGCCGCCGGTCAGCGGGCGGTGGCGGGCCGGTTCGCGGCCGCGGGCCGGCCGGGTGCCCGGCGGCTGCTGGAGGGCGAGTCTCCCGAACGCGGGCCGCGGTCCGGCGCGCTGATCGCCGCGGGCGGGCTGGCCGGGCTGGACTGCGTGATCTGGAAGCGGGTCGAGGCCGGCGACCACCTGCTGGTAGTGGCCGAAGTGGCCGGAGTGGCGTACGTGGCCGAGGCGGGCCAGCCGCTGCTCCGGTTCCGTGGCCGCTACCCCGCGCTGGCGAGCTGAGGGCTGGCCAGCTGAGGGCTGGCCAGCTGAGGGCTGGCGAGCTGAGGACTGGCTAGCTGAGGACTGGCTAGCTGAGGGCTGGCCAGCTGAGGGCTCACGAGTTGAGGTAGGTCAGCACGGCGAGGACCCGGCGGTTGTCGTCGTCGGAGGGGGCCAGGCCGAGCTTGGCGAAGATCGACGTGCTGTGCTTGCTGACCGCCTTCTCCGAAACGAACAGGGCCTGCGCGATCGCGCTGTTGGACCGGCCCTCGGCCATCAGCGCGAGGACCTCGCGCTCCCGCGGCGACAGCGCGCCGAGCGGCGCGTCCTGGGCGTGCCGGCCGAGCAGCTTGCTGATCACTTCCCGGTCCAGCACGGTGCCGCCGCGGGCCACCCGGCGCAGCGCCTCGATGAACTGGTCGTCGCTGAACACCCGGTCCTTGAGCAGGTAACCGACCCCGCCGGACTGGTCCGCGACCAGCTCGCGGGCGTACAGCTGCTCGACGTACTGGGACAGCACCAGCACCGGCAGGCCCGGGATCCGGCGGCGGGCCTCCAGCGCGGTGCGCAGCCCCTCGTCGGTGAACGTGGGCGGCAGCCGGACGTCCACCACGGCCACGTCCGGGCGCTGGTCGAGCAGCGCCCGGAGCAGGTCCTCGCCGTTGTCGACGGCCGCGGCGATCTCGAACCCATGCGCGGTCAGCAGCCGCGACAGGCCCTCCCTCAGGAGGAAGAGATCTTCGGCGATGACAACGCGCACGGCACCTCGATGACGATCAGGGTGGGCCCGCCCGGCGGGCTGCTCACGGCGAGGATCCCGTCGAATGTAGCGAGCCGCCGCTCGAGCCCGCGCAGCCCGGTGCCGTGGGCCGGGTCCGCGCCGCCCGAGCCGTCGTCGGTGACCTCGATGCGCAGCATCGTGCCGTCGTGCCGGGCGTGGATCTGCACGTGCCGGGCGCCGGCGTGCTTGACCGCGTTGGCCAGCGCCTCGGCCACCGCGAAGTAGCAGGCCGACTCGACCGGCGGCTCGGGCCGGCCGGCCAGCTCGATGTCGGTCTCGGTGTGCAGCGGGGTGTCCAGGGCCAGCGCCCGGATCGCGTCCGGCAGCCCGCGGTCGGCCAGCACCGGCGGGTGGATGCCGCGGACCAGGTTGCGCAGCTCGGTCAGGGCCCGCGAGGACGAGTCGATCGCCTCGGCCAGCAGCTGGCTGGCTGCCTCCGGGCTGCTGGTGATCAGCTTCTGCGCGGCCCGCAGATTCATGCCCACCGCGACCAGCCGGGCCTGGGCGCCGTCGTGCAGGTCTCGCTCCACCCGGCGCAGCTCGGCGGCGGCGGTGTCGACCGCCTCGGCGCGGGTCTGGGTGAGCTGCTCGACCCGGCCCGCCAGCTCGGCCTCGCTGGCGCGCTGCGGCCACAGCAGGGCCATCGTGCGCTTGTCCAGGGCGCGGGGGGCCAGCCACAGCGCGAGCCCGATCAGGGCCAGCCCCTGCAGGCCGGCCAGTACGGCCAGCGGTCTGCTGGTCACGTACACCGCGCCGTACAGCAGGTCCTGGTCGCGCGGGAAGATCTGCGGCCACAGCAGCGCGGTCGCCACCCCGTAGACGCCGAGCGCGAGCAGGCCGCCGACCGCCAGGTCCGCGGCCACCGACGGGAGCAGCAGCACCACCGCCACGGTGAGCAGCCCGACCACGGCCACCATGACCAGATCCGCGCCGCCGTTGAAGCCGAACGCCCAGGCCGGCTGGGCCAGCTCGGCCAGCAGGCCGGCCACTGGGATCAGCAGCAGGTTCCACGGCGGGCGCGGCGCGCTGCCGCCGCCTGGGCGGCCGCGGCCCCCGGCGGGGCGGCCCGCCACCAGCAGGGTCAGCCGCGGAGTCGCACGGCCCCACCGGATGGCCAGGTACGAACCCGCCGCGAGGAACAGCAGCGCCTCGGGCAGCAGCAGGTGGTCCCGCCAGGCCCCGCCGCCGTAGAGATCCCCGCCGAACGCCGTGCTGTACCCGGCGGCGCCGGAGAGCAGGACCTCCTTGAGCCCGACCAGGCCGAGGCCGATCAGCGCGTACGGGAACACCCGGCGGGTGGCCTGCGGCGCGAGCGCTACCAGGGCGCCGGACGCGAGCACGAGGAGCAGGGTCAGCGCGCCGCCGCCGGTGGTCACCCGCAGCATCAGGGCCAGCGGCAGGAGCAGTATGCCCCAGCCGGGCCTGCGTGCAGGGCCGCCCGGGCCCGGGCGGCCCTGCACGTGCTGGCGGCGCACGGCGATCACGGTGCAGCCGATGCAGTACGCCAGCAGGAAAATCCACTCTGCCATCTGGGCTCCCTGGGCCAGGCCTGCCCGCTGCGAGGCCGTCCGGTCCATCGTGATCCCGGCGATCTGGCCGCCGCTATGGGCCAGAGCCCCCACCCAGGGTAGGCCTGAACCTACCTTTCCGGTCCACCTCAGGCCGTGGAGCTAAGGGAGGGCGCCGGCCACCAGCTGGCCGTCCTGCCAGACCGCGGCGATCAGCGGGACGCCGGGCCGGTAGGCCAGGTAGGTGTGCGTGGGGGCATCGAGCATGACGATGTCGGCCCGGGCCCCGGCCCCCAGGTGGCCGACGTCGTGGCGGCGCAGCGCCCGGGCGCCGCCCGCGGTGGCCGCCCAGACCGCCTGGTCGGTGGTCATCTTCAGCTCCCGGACGGCCAGCGCGATGCAGAACGGCATGCTGGAGGTGAAGCACGAGCCCGGGTTGCAGTCGGTGGCGATGGCCACCGTGACCCCGGCCTTCATCAGCGCGGCCGCGTCCGGGTAGGGCTGCCGGGTGGCGAACTCCACCCCGGGCAGCAGGGTGGCCACCGTGCCCGCGCCGGCCAGCGCGTCGATGTCGCTGGCGTCGAGGAACGTCAGGTGGTCGGCCGAGGCCGCGCCGAACTCGGCGGCCAGCTTGGCGCCCGGCCCGGGCCCGAGCTGGTTGGCGTGCACCCGCGGGATCAGCCCGGCCGCGACCCCGGCCCGCAGGACCGTGGCGGCCTCGTCCCGCCCGAACGCACCCTGCTCGCAGAACACGTCCACCCACCGGCTGTGCGGCGCGCAGGCGGCCAGCATCGGGCCGCAGACCAGGTCCACGTATCCGGCGACGTCCCTGGCGTACTCGGCGGGCACCACGTGCGCGCCCAGGTAGGTGACCTCGCGGGTGAACGCCGCGGCCAGGGCCACGCTGCGGGCCTCGTCGGCAACCGTCAGCCCGTACCCGGACTTGCACTCGAACGTCGTGGTGCCCTGCAGGGCCATCTCCGCGGTCAGCGACCGCAGGTTCGCGCCGAGCGCCTCGTCGCTGGCCGCCCGGGTGGCGGCGACCGTGGACCGGATGCCGCCGGCCTGGTAGGGCTGCCCGGCCATCCGGGCGGCGAACTCGGCGCTGCGCTCCCCGGCGAACACCAGGTGGGCGTGCGAGTCCACGAAGCCGGGCAGCACCGCCCGCCCGCCCGCGTCCACCCGCAGGTCCGCCGAGGGCGGCCGGGCCGCGCTGCCGGTCCAGGCCACCACGCCGGCCTCCATCACCAGCGCCGCACCGGACGCCGAGGTGAACGGCCCGGGCCCGATGCCGTTCGGCGCATTCGTGACCAGCTCGCCGATGTTGGTGATCAGCACACTCACCTTGCGAATGCTCCCACACAGGCGCGTTAGCGCAGGCTGGCGCCCCGCCCAGGGTTCAGGGCAGGGTTCAGCGCAACGCGGCCAGCGCGGCGCCGAGCGCGCCGGGAACGTCGCCGGCGAGGAGGTGCCGGCCGCCGGACACCACGTCCCGGCCGCCGATCACGACCCCGGTCACGTCCGCCGCGGTGGCCGCGAACAGCACGCTCTCCAGCGCGGTCGCGGCCGTGGTGCCGGCCAGCCGCGGGCCGCCCAGGTTCACCGTGACCAGGTCGGCCAGCGCCCCCGCGACCAGCTCACCCGCGTCCGGCCAGCCCAGGCTGGCGTGCCCTTCGACGGTCGCCGCCCCGGCCAGGTCGGCGGCGGTGAAGTGGCCGCGCTGCCCGGTGGCCAGCCGCTGGTCCAGCTCGACCCGGCGAGCCTCCTCGAAGAGGTCGATCACCGCCTGGCTATCGCTGCCCACGGTCAGCCGGGCCCCGGCGGTGGCCAGCGCCCGGGCCGGCCCGATCCCGTCGGCCAGGTCCGCCTCGGTGGTCGGGCAGAAGCAGGCGAACGCCCGGCTGCCGCCGATCAGCTCGATGTCCCGGCTGGTCAGGTGGGTGGCGTGGACCATCGTGGCGCGCGGGCCGAGCACCCCGGAGGTCTCCAGCAGGCCGGCCGGGGTGTCGCCGTAGGCGGCCAGGCAGGCCTCGTTCTCGGCGGGCTGCTCGGACAGGTGCGCGTGCACCGGCGCCGCGTGCGGATGGGCCCAGGCCAGCACCGGCGGCAGCTGATCCGGCGGCACCGCGCGGACCGAGTGGACCGCGGCGCCGAGCCGGGCGCCCGGGCCGAGCTCGCCGTGCTCCCCGGCGCCCAGCGCGGCCACCCGCTCGGCCCAGCCGTGCCCGTCGCCGTCGGAGAACCGCAGCTGCGGCCCGGCCAGCGGGACCGGCGCACCGCTGGCGTCGAGCCCGCCGGACAGGTAGCAGGTGTCCAGCAGCGTGATCCGTATCCCGGCCTGGCGGGCGGCCTCCAGCAGCGCCCGGCTCATCTCGTTCGGGTCCGCATACCGGCGGCCGCCGGCGTCGTGGTGCAGGTAGTGGAACTCGCCCACGCACGTGATGCCGGCCAGCGCCATCTCGGCGTAGACCGCGCGGGCCAGGGCCAGGTAGGAATCCGGGTCCAGCCGCGCGGCGGTCGCGTACATCTGTTCCCGCCAGGTCCAGAACGTGCCCCGGCCCGCCTGCGTGCTGCCGCGCAGGGCCCGGTGGAACGCGTGCGAGTGCCCGTTCGCGAGGCCCGGCAGGGTCAGCCCGGCCAGCCGCTCGGCGCCGCCCGCCTCGGCCGCGCTTACCCCGGGACGGACCTCGGTGAACCGGTCCCCCGCGGCCGCGATGAGCACGTCGGGCATCAGCCCGTGCGACGGCAGCCAGGCCAGCTCGGCGTGCCAGCGCCGCTGCCCCCCGGCCGTGCCTGGCCCGGCCGTCACGGGCCGGCCAGGTCGGCGAGCACGGCGGCCAGCGCCCGTACCCCGGCGGCGCAGTCGTCCGGGCCGGCGTACTCGGCCGGGGAGTGCGACACGCCGGTGGGGTTGCGGACGAACAGCATCGCGGTGGGCAGCCGGGCGGCCAGGAACCCGGCATCGTGCCCGGCCCCGGTAGGAAGCACCGGGGCGGTGATCCCGGCCCGGGCCAGCGCGGCCGTGACCCGGCCGCGCAGCGCCGCGTCGAAGTCGGTCCGCGGGCTGAGCGACTCCCTGGTGATGGTCACGGTCACGTGCTGGCGGGCGGCCTCGGCCTGGGCCGCCGTGGTGACCTCGGCCACGATCGCGTCCATGGTGGGCTCGTCCGCGGCCCGGGCGTCCAGCCAGCCGGTCACCCGGGCGCTGATCGCGTTGACCGCGCCCGGCTCGGCGATGACCTTGCCGACGGTGGCGAGTCCTCCGGTGCTGGCCGCGGCCCGGCGCGCGGCCAGCACGGTGGCCGCGAACGGCAGCATCGGGTCGTGCCGGTCGCCCAGCCGGGTGGTGCCCGCGTGGTCGGGCTGGCCGGTGAACTCCAGCCGCCACCGGCCGTGCGCCCAGATCGCCTCGCCCACCCCGATCGCCGCGCCCAGCCCGGCCAGCGCACTGCCCTGCTCGACGTGCAGCTCGACGTAGCTGCCGATCCGGGACAGCCGCTCGTCGTCGGGGCCCAGCCGGGCCGGGTCCAGCCCGGACTCGGTCATCGCCTGCGCCAGCGTCACCCCCTGGCCGTCGGTGAGCGCGGCGGCCTTCTCGGCGGTGACCGTCCCGGTGAGCAGCCGGGAGCCCAGGCAGGCTATCCCGAACCTGGCTCCCTCTTCCTCGGTGAACGCGGCCACAGCGACCGGCCGGGCCGGCGTGACGCCCCGTTCCCGCAGCTCATCGAGGGCGGCGAAGCCGGATACCACCCCTAGCGGCCCGTCGAACGCCCCGCCGTCCGGCACCGAGTCCAGGTGGCTGCCGGTCACCACGGCGGGCTGGCCTTCGCTGCCTGGCGGCTCCCACCAGGCCCACAGGTTCCCGTTCCGGTCGGTCTCGGCGCGCAGCCCCCGCTCCCCCGCGGCGGCCAGGAACCAGGCCCGGCACTCCTGGTCCGCCTCGGTCCACGAGTACCGCCGGTAGCCCCCGCCCGGCTGCCGCCCGGCCGGCAGCAGCGCCTCCCACAGTTCTGCGAATCCCATGCGCCTCATCTTGCCAACTGCGAAAGTATCCTTCCGCTGGCCATCATCTGCCCTGACCCGCTTCGCAAACGTGTCAGCGGGGGCCGCTTTGCCGGGTGAGCAAAGTGCCGGTGGGAGCCGGAAACGCGCTTCAGTTTCCAGCCGTCCCGTTCTCACCGCAGGATAGTCTCGCTGATCTTCATGGGCACGGATCGACACTGACGCCCAGGTGCGACGTTTCATGAGGCGTGATCCGCAGTTCGGACCAGACGGTTTTGCGGGTGGGGCCGGTGCGTTCTGAGCCGTAGCGGGCCCTTGGGGTTGCTGCCGTCGGCCACGAAGTGCAGGCCCACCGGCAGGCTGAAGTCGATCATCTCGGCCAGCACTGGGTGGCTCAGCAGGACGTCCGGCTCGCGCACGTCGGCCTCGATCAGCCGGGCCGACTCCGGGTCCGCGATCAGCCCCTCGGCCATGGCCGCGACCATCGGGTCGTGGTCGACGTACACCACCCGGGCGTCGGGCGCGACCTTGAGCACGACCTCGTGGGTGTTGCCCGTCGCGGGCAGGCCGGAGCCGATGTCGATGAACTGGCGGATGCCCTGGGCCGCGATGAACTCCGCGGCCCGCTGGTGGAAGCCCCGGTT
>DASVBE010000364.1:0-28128 GCA_036375995.1 Streptosporangiaceae bacterium
CACGCTCCTGCCGACGAGCAGCTACCTGCAGATCGCGGACACGCTCTACATTTCGCGCAACACGGTGAAGACCCATCTGCGGTCGATCTACCAGAAGCTCGGCGTGGCATCACGCTCGGAAGCCCTCGAGCGGGCCGTCGATCTGCGCCTGCTCTGACCCCGCGGCCGCTGGCCGGAATCACCCTCCGTTGGGTGACGACCGCACCAGACCGCGCGAACAGTATCGGAAAGGGGCCAGGACCGGCAGGCGTGCGGCGATCGGATCGCCAGGCCCCAGCCAGCGCAGGGGCATAGCCGTTCGGAGGCATCACATGGCTGTCCAGGCTGATACCACAGGCCGGCCCGCCGCCGCGGGCCGGGACTGGTACGCATGCACGCCGGCCGAGGTCGCTGCCGCGGTAGGCGTGAATCCGGACGTCGGGCTGCCCGCGGCGCGGGCGGCGGATCTGCTCGCCGCAAATGGCCCGAACGCGCTGCCGGAGGAGAAATCCAAGCCGGGCTGGCTCAGGTTCCTCGACGAGTACCGCAGCTATATGCAGATCATCCTGGTCGCCGCGGCGGTGGTCTCCTTGCTGATCACGGAGTGGAGTACCGCTGTCCTGCTGGTGCTGCTGACGATCCTGAACGCGGTGGTCGGGATGCGGCAGGAGGGCAAGGCGGAAAGCGCCATGAACGCCCTCAAGTCGATGATGAAGGCGACTGCCCGGGTGCGGCGGGACGGCTCTGAGTCGGTGGTCCCGGCGGAGCAGGTCGTAGTGGGCGACGTTGTGCTGATTTCCGCCGGGGACGAGGTGCCCGCGGACGGCCGGATCGTTGCCGCCAGCGCACTGCAGATCGACGAGTCGGCCCTGACCGGGGAGAGCACGCCTGCGGCCAAGAACGCGGACACTCTCCCGGGCGGCGAACTGGGTCCCGGTGACCAGCAGAACATGTCGTTCATGAACACGCCGGTCACGCACGGCAGCGGCACGATGATCGTCACCGGCACGGGCTCCGGCACCGAGCTGGGGAAGATCTCCCAGATGCTGGCCGCCACGGCACGGGAGGAATCACCGCTGACGCGGGAGCTGAACCGGCTCACCTTGTGGATCGCGGCCGCGGCCGGCCTCACGATGATCGTGATGTTCGCGCTGGGCCGGGCCCGTGGCCGGCCGTGGGACGAGCTGTTCGTCGCCGCGGTGTCGCTGGCGATCGCGGCCATCCCGGAGGCGCTGCCGACGGTGACCCAGACGATCCTGTCGCTCGGCGGCGTCGATCTGGCCAAGCGCAACGCCATCGTGAAGGAACTGCCCTCGGTGGAGACGCTGGGGTTCACCTCCGCCATCAACTCCGACAAGACCGGCACGCTGACGATGAACCAGATGACCGCGGTGGAGGTGGTGCATCCGGCCGGCCGGTACTCGGTCTCCGGCAGCGGCTACGGCCTGGAAGGCAAAGTCCACCGGGCGGCCGGTTCCGCCGACGCGATCGAGGGCGCGGTCCTGCCGTACCTGGTCGCCAGCGACGCCAGGCTGGTCGATGGCAAGGTCGTCGGCGATCCGACCGAGGGTGCCCTGCTGGTCCTTGGCTACAAGGCCGGGCTGGACATCGACGAGACCAGGAAGGGGCTTCCCCGGCTGGCCACCTTGCCGTTCGACCCGTCGTACAAGCTGATGGCCACCTTCAACTCCGCCACCGACGCGGCCGGCCGGCCGGTGGTGCGGTGCTTCGTCAAGGGAGCAGCGCCGGCCGTGCTGGACCGGGCCGCGAGCGCCCTGTCCGAAGGCGACAGCGTCGCGTGGGATGCCCGGCTGCGCGACCAGCACGTGGCCGACATGGAGCGGATGGAAAACGCGGGCCAGCGGGTCATGGCCGCGGCCACCAGGGACCTCGACCCGGCCACCTTCGATCCCGGCGGCGACCTGCTCGGCTACGCCACCGACCTGCAGATCACCAGCCTGGTCGGGATGGTCGACCCGCCCCGGGAAGAGTCCAGGGATGCGGTGGCCAGCGCCCAGGCCGCCCACATCAGGGTCCGGATGGTGACCGGCGACGACGTGACAACAGGGGCCGCCATCGCCCGTCAGCTCGGCATCGACGGCGAGGCCATCCTGGGTGCTGACTTCGCCGCCCTGCCCGAGGCCGAACGGCTGGCCCGGATCGAGTCCATCGGCGTGGTGGGCCGGGTCGCCCCCGAGCACAAGGTGCTGCTGGCCGACACCCTCAAGAAAAAGGGCGAGGTCGTGGCCATGACCGGCGACGGCGTGAACGACGCCCCGGCCATCAAGGCGGCCGACATCGGGATCGCCATGGGCACCGGAACCGAGGTGGCGAAGAACGCCGGGCGGATGATCCTCTCCGACGACAACTTCGCCACGATCGTGTTCGCCGTCGAGCAGGGCCGCAAGATCTACGACAACCTGACCAAGTACATCCGGTTCGTCCTGGTGCTTCTTGTGGTCTTCGTGCTGACCTTCCTCGGCGCGGCCTTGCTCAACATCGCCGCGGGTGAGCCTTTCACGCCTGCCCAGGTGCTGTGGATCCACTTCGTGGTCAACGCCCCGTTCGGCTTCGCGCTCGGCTTCGACAAGGAGAGCCCGGGGCTCATGGCGCGCAAGCCGCGCCCCCGCGGCGAGTCGGTCCTGACCACCGGGGTGATGGTCACGGTCGGCCTGTCCGGGCTGGCCATCACGATCGGCCTGCTGCTCATGATCGTAGTCGGCCAGCATCTCTTCGGCAGCGTCGCGGTGGGGCAGTCGATCGCGTTCACCGCCTTCGCGCTGTGCCTGATCGTCGCCGCGGTCCAGTGCCGCAGCGAGACCGGCACGGTGCTGACCACCACGACCTTCGACAGCAAGCAGATGAACTGGGCGATGCTGGGGGAGTTCATCCTGGCCGTGCTGGTCACCCAGATGGACCTCTTCAACCGTCTGCTGGGCACGACCCAGCTCAACCTGCGCCAGTTCGCCTGGGCCTTGATCCCGGCCCTCGCCCTGCTGCTGCTATGGGAACTTGGCAAATACATAGCGCGGCGCCGGCGCCATGACGCCGGCCTTTCCGTAAGCGCCGGCCCGCTGCAGTAAAGGCGGGAACTCACCCCCGGATGGGTGACGACACGTGCCTGCCGCCCGGGCAGGCTCGCCCCGCCAGCATCGTCTTCGACCAGGCCGGGAACCGCCTGCACACCATCAAGGCCATCCTCGTCGCAACTCTCGGATGAACCGGAAACCCATCAGGTGAGAAAGGAAAACTGTCATGGCTGAGCTGATCGCAATCGGATACCCGGACCTGGCAACCGCGTCGGCTGCCGCCGACGAGGCGCGCCGCCTGGCCCAGGACCTCATCATCCAGCCCGACGCGATCGCGGTGATCGAGCGGGATACGGATGGCAGCTACCACGTCCACACCACTCATCACGCGACCGGCGGCGGGGCGGTCTGGGGGAGCTTCTGGGGGTTCCTGTTCGGCCTGCTGTTCTTCGTCCCGGTCCTCGGGCTGGCGATAGGCGCCGGGATGGGTGCGCTCATGGGCCATTTCGCCAAGGCCTCCATCGACAAGCAGTTCCAGGAGCAGGTCCGCGGCCTGGTGCAGCCGGGAACCTCGTGCCTGTTCCTGATGCTGGAGAAGGTGACCACCGACAAGGCCGTCGAGGCGATGAGCAAGTACGGCGGCACGGTCCTGAAGACCTCCCTGTCCAAGGACACGGAGCAGCAGCTCCAGACCGCCCTGCACGGCGACGCGGCAACTGCCTAGCAGGACACGGCAGCAAGGAAGAACGGAGCAGGCCCGTGACAGCGCAGGACACTCCTATGGCAGGGCCGGGTGACTCAGGCGAGCCTGCCGCAGGCATCTCCAGGGAGGCCACCAGGCAACTGGCTGACGCGCTGGCACGGCAAGGCGGCCCGGCCCGCGACCGGGCCGCCGCCGACCTGCGCGAGCTGGCTGCCGTAGATCTGGCGGTCTACTCGGCGGTCGCGGCTACCCCCACTCCGTCGCTGGACGAACCGCTGCGGCGGCTCTCCAACGCCGCCAACAATTCCGTCCTGTGGCTGGCGATCGCAGCGGCCCTGGGAACGATGGGAGGCTCCGCGGGCCGCCGTGCCGCAGTACGCGGAACGATAGCCATCGGGGTGACATCACCCCTGGTAAACCTGGCCGCGAAGCGCGCCTGGTCACGCCGCCGCCCAGAACGGGCCGACGTTCCGGACGCGCGGAACGTGCGGATGCCGGCCTCCGCCTCCTTCCCGTCCGGCCACGCCGCATCAGGGTTCGCGTTCGCCGCGGCGGCCGGCTGGAACCAGCCATGGCTGGGAATGGCCCTCAGGTTCCTGGCCGCGGCCGTGGCGTACTCCCGGGTCCACAACGGCGTGCACTACCCGGGAGATGTCGTCGTGGGCTCCCTCCTCGGCGCAGGCACAGGCCAGGCCCTAGCCGCCCCCGTAGACCGCCTGCTGACCCTCCGCCCGTCCCGCCGCACAGCAAGCTGACCAGAACGAGACGGCAGGCACGAGACGCCGTGGGCTACTCGTGCAGCCAGCTCGCGGCGATGTCGCGGGCCTCGAACGCCAGCCACAGCTCCGCATGATCGCGCGGGGAATCCAGCGAGCGCCCGGTCGCCTCTTCTATTCGCCGAAGCCGCTGGCGCATGGTGTGGCGATGCACGCCCAGGGCCGCTGCGGCGGTCTCGATAACTGCGCCCGAATCGAGCCAGGCCCGCAGGGCCGTGATCAAGGCGGCCGGGCCGTCCGCGTCGGCGGCTTCCAGCGGCCGCAGCACCGCGTCCGCATATGCGGTCAGCGCCTCAGGCGCGCCGAGCTGGAGCAGCAGCCGCGCACTGCCCAGCGTCATCGCGTCCACCACCTGGCCGGTGCGGCGGGCAATGGCCAGCGCGTGGCGGGCCTGCCGGAGACTGACCGGGCAGGCCGAGGGGCGGACGGGTCCGCCGATTCCCACCGGGTGAGCGCCGGCCACATCAGCCACCCGCTCGGCGAAGCGGGGGGCGTTCTCCGCGGCGAGCAGCGTCACCTCGCCGTCGTCCATCCGGATGAGGCTGTCGCTGAGGGCGTCCGCCAGCTCGTCGAACGGCGGCGGCTCGCCCGGGAGGCTGCCCACGACGCTGATGCGCACCCGCTCGGCCTGGATACCGACTGACGCGAGCATGCGGGCGGCCGCGGCACCCGGCATCCCGGCGGCCAGCCGCGCTAGCGTGTCGCCGCGCGGGGCGAGGGCCAGCCGCCGCACCACATGCCGTCGCTCCCAGTCGATCGACAGCAGCGACACCGCGAACGAGGCCACCGCGCCGGCGAACTCCCCGATCAGGCCCTCCTCGGTGCCGTACACCAGAAAGCCGCGCAACTGCTCGGTGCCCACTGCCTGAGCGCGGGCGTGCCCTTCCCCGACCGGAAAGCTGGCACTCCCCCGGAGCTTCCTGCCGCGGATACGGTCAAGCGCCGCGGTCGCAGTGGCGGGCAGTTCCGGCGCACCGGCGGGGGCCGCCGATACCGTCGCCCCCCGGACGTCACACAAGCGCGCCCACAGCCCGGTAAGCCGGGCGAGCGCCGACACGACAGCAGGTGCGCTGCCCGGCTTCGCGGCCGCGCTGGTGAGCGCCCGCTGCGCCTCGACCAGGCGGGACGCGTCCGCGGACCGCTGCTCCAGCAGCCGGCCGTAAACCGCATCGGTGATCTTGATGAACGGGGTGGTGCTGGGCACCCGCAGGAGCGGAAGCGAGTAGTGCTCGCAGGCATTGCTCAGCTCCGCAGGAACCTCGAGGTAGCGAAGGCCCGGCCCGACGCCGAGAGCCAGGGCCGCTATCCCGGCAGCGTGCAGCCTGCCAACGTAGGTCATCGCCGCGGCACGGCCCGGATCCAGTCCCATGCCATCGGTCATGACCAGTTCCCCGCCCTCCAGCCAGGGGGTGGGGTCCTCGTGCTCGTTCACGCTGGCGCCGGTCAGCCCACGGCCAGTCTCGCCCCGCGCGGCAATCAGTGAGATGTCCAGGCCCTCGGTTGCCACTACGTCGGCGATCGTGACCACGGCGCAGCTCCTCTTCTGTACATCGCGTATAGCCAGCCCGCGAAGTTAGCCGAACTGTATAGGGAGCCTTTGGGCCAGGCAACGGTAGCGTTGCCGCCACGTGAACAGGAATCGCAGGTCAAAGTAGGGAAAGGGCCGCGTGAACAGGTCCGACGGCAAGCTCGATGACGCGCCAGGCTGGCTGCGTGGCCGCTCCGCGGTCGCCGTGCTCACCTTCGCCCTGGACGGCGAGACGCCTATCCTGGCGGCCGGCCGCCGCTATGCCGGCCACGCGATGATCATGAGTCACCAGGCCTTCGAGCCCCGGGTGGCGGTGCCCCGGCTGCTTCGGCTGCTCGCCGACTACCGCATCAACGCGACCTTCTTCGTGCCCGGCCTTGTCGCCGAGCGCTGGCCCGGCATGGTGGTGAGCGTCGTGGAGGCCGGCCACGAAATCGGTCACCACTCCTACAGCCACCGCCAGCCAACCAGCCTGTCCGAGGCCGAGGACCGGGCCGAATTCGAGCGTGCCCTGGCCGCGTACGACCAGCTGGGCATCCGCCCATCCGGATACCGGGCACCCATGTGGGCGGCCACCTACCGGACCGCCGAACTGGTGCAGGAGTACGGCCTGGCCTACGACTCCAGCCTCATGGATGACGACCGGCCGTACCTGCTGGATACCGGGCCGGGCGAGATCGCCGAGATACCGCCGCACTGGTCACTGGACGACTGGGAGCAGTACGCCTATCTGCCAGAGCCGCACATCGGCTCGCACATCGAGCCGCCGGCCAAGGCTGCCGCGATGTGGCGGGGTGAGCTTGACGCGATGCGCCGCTATCACAGCCTGTTCGTCCTGACCAGCCATGCCTTCCTGTCCGGGCGTGCCGGGCGCGCCGAGGCATTGCGCTCCCTCATCGAGCATGCCCTCGCCGCCGGGGACGTGGAATTCACGACCGCGGCCGAGGTGGCCCGCCGCGTGCTCGCCGACCCGGCGGCGCCACGGCGCAAGCAGGAACCGTTCACACCCGATCCAGAGGTTTACCCGGCCTGGTGAAGCGCACCAGCCGAACGGCCCCCAGGAGCACATCATGACGCAGCCAGCGCGCAGCGATGCGAACCCCGTATTCGGGCTGGAGCTCCACGGATTCGACCACATTCCCGAATCCGACCGGCGCATGACCCTGAAGGAGACGAACTACTTCTGGGTCGGCACCAACGCGAATCTCTTCTTCGTGGCCGTGGGGGCGATCGCGGTGGGCCTGGGGCTCAGCCTCTGGCTGGCCCTGCTCGCCTGCGTTGTCGGTAACCTGCTCTTTGGCCTGGTCGGTTACGCCTCCATCGGCGGGGTGCGCTCGGGCCTTCCGGCGATGACTTTCACCCGGGCTACCTTCGGTGTCCGCGGGAACCGGCTCAACGCCCTCCTGGCCTGGGTCTCCTCAGTGGCCTTCGAGGCCATCAACACGATCTTCGGCGTCTTCGCCACGCTCGCCCTGTTCGACC
Organism: Streptosporangiaceae bacterium; assembly: GCA_036375995.1. GTDB lineage: Bacteria > Actinomycetota > Actinomycetes > Streptosporangiales > Streptosporangiaceae > DASVBE01. The sequence continues at coordinate 7,498 of DASVBE010000364.1, forward strand.
TGATCGGCTGGCACAACTCCGGTGCGCCCGGCAAGCTGCTGGCGCTCGCGACCCAGCTTCTGATCGGCGGCGGGATCGCCATCCTCGGCCATGCCACCATGGTGTACCTGCAGCGCTTCTTCGCCGTGCTGCTGTCCGGCGCGCTCATCCTGGTGCTGGCGTTCAGCGTCGGGGGCGTCCACTGGGCTGCCCCGTCCACGCTGTCCGTCCCGTCCGCCATCGCGATGTTCCTGGTCGCGTGCGCGGTGATCGCCTCCGGGCCGATCTCCTATCTGTACAACGCCCCCGACTGGGTCCGGTATCTGCCGTCCAGGACCTCAGCCCGGTCGGTCTTCTGGAACGTAACGGCCTCCAGCGGGATCACTGCCCTGGTGCTCTGCGCCATGGGCGCGGTGCTCGCCACCCGGGGAGACATGTCCGACCCGGTGGCCGGCGTGAAGAGCTTTGTGCCCGTCTGGGTCTTCGTGATCTATATCTTCGCCGCGGCGGGCGGCTCGATCGCGAACAACGTGGTCACCTACTACTCCTCGGGGCTGGCGCTCCAGTCCCTCGGGCTGCCGTTGCACCGGTACGTGGCGACCAGCCTGGACACCGTGGTCAGCACGGGCATCGTTCTCTACATCCTGTTCGTGCAGAACTTCACCACCGCGCTGAACGATTTCGTGGCGATGCTGATCGTGTGGCTGGCTCCGTTCGCGGGGGTGTGGCTCACCGACGGGGCGCTGCGCCGGTGGCGCTACGACCCGGTGGCCGCACACGCCACCAGGAAGGAGCAGCGGAGCGCCTACTGGGGCTGGCACGGCGTCAACCGGCGCGGTTTCGCCGCCCTGCTCACCGGGGTGGCGGCCTGCCTGCTCACCGTCGACTCCCCGGTCTATGTCGGCCCCGTCAGCCGCGCGCTTGGCGGCGCGGACCTGAGCTGGATCGCCGGCTTCATCGCCGCGGGCGGGACCTACGCCGCGCTCACCTCCCTGGCGTCCAGGCGGGAGCGTTCCCCGGCGCGGGCGCACCCGGTCGCTGAGCCCGCGGTCAGCCCCGACCTCGCGCAATGACGCCCGCCGCGCGGCCGCTCCCGGTTCACCCGGCAGGCTCAGTCTGGAGGCAAGCATGACCATCCTCGTCACCGGAGGGGCCGGCTTCGTCGGCCGCCACATCGTGGCGCAGCTCGCCGGGGCGGATGAGAAGGTCGTCACCTACGACCGCGACTACAGCCAGCCGGCCGGCTCCGGTGCGGTGGCGGTCCAGGGGGAGCTGTTCGACCTGCCCGCGCTCGTGCGCACGCTCGCGGACCATGACGTCGGCGCCGTGATCCATACCGCCGCCATGTCACATCCGGAGATCTCGGTGGCGCTTCCCCTCACCACCTTCGCCGCCAATGTGGAGGGCACCCTTCACCTGCTCGAGGCGGCCCGGATGGCGGGCGTCCGCCGCATCGTCAACTTCTCCTCCGAATGCGCCTACGGCGACCAGGATGAGGGCGCGACCGTCCACGAGTCTGCCTGCCCGCGGCCCAGCACGCCGTACGGGGTCAGCAAGGTCACGACCGAGCACCTGGGCCGGGTGTACAGCCAGCTGTACGGGCTCGACGTGGTGTCCCTGCGGCTGACCGAGGTCTACGGCCCGGGCCTCAGGATGCCCGAAGTGCTCAAGGACATGGTCGTGGCCGCGCTGCGCGGCGAGACGTTCGCGCTCAGCCACGGCGCCGGCCACCGGTTCCAGTTCATCCACGTCGAGGACGCTGCCCGGGCGGCGATCCTGGCCGCCCGGGCCAGTGCGCCCCGGCAGGGCATCTACAACATCTCCGGCGGAAGCCAGGTGACCCTGGGCGAGCTGGCCGGCCTGGTCCGCGCCCGGCTGCCCGGTGCCCGCATCGACCTCGGCCCGGGGCACTGGCCCGGCTGGGACCGCCAGGGTCCCTTCGACATCTCCGCAGCGGCCCGGGAGCTTGGCTACTCGCCCCAGTGGCCGCTGGAACGCGGCCTGGACAGCTACCTCGCATGGCTGCGGGAGCACCCGCTATGACCTCCGCAAACCCGGCCGCCGGCCGGCCCTGGCTGCGCGGCCACGCCGCGGCGCTGGTGCTGACCTTCGATATTGACGCGGAAAGCTGCATTCTCGCCGAAGGGCGGCGCTACGCCGGGCACCCCGGCCTGATGAGCCATCAGGCGTTCGGGCCTCAGGTGGGTGTCCCCCGCATTCTTGGCATGCTCGCCGAGGCAGAGGTCAGGGCCACCTTCTTCGTACCCGGGGTCACCGCGCAGCGTTACCCCCGGCTCATCCGGCAGATCGCCGCGGAAGGTCACGAGATCGGCCACCACTCGCACAGCCACCGCCCCCCGCAGTCGCTGACCGAGGCGGAAGAACGCGAGGATTTCGAGCGCTGCCTGGAGGTGCTCGGCAAGCTTGACGTCCACCCACGGGGGCACCGCAGCGCGCTGTGGGCCGCACGCTGGACCACCGCCGCCATGGTTGCCGAGTTCGGGCTGACCTACCAGTCGAACCTGATGGACGATGACCGGCCCTACGTCCTGCAGACCACGCAGGGCCCGCTGGCCGAACTGCCTCCGCACTGGAGCCTGGACGACTTCCCGCAGTACGCCTACCTCTGGGAGCCCGACGTCGGCAGGAACGTGGCCCCGCCCAGCCAGGCGCTGAAGGTGTGGGCCGAGGAACTCGACGCCATGCGCGCCTACGGCTCGCTGATGGTCCTGAACGCGCACCCGTTCCTGAGCGGCCGCGCCTCCCGGGTGCGGGCACTGCGCAATCTCATCGACCAGGCTCGCGCGTGGGGCGATGTGGAGATCGCGACCGCGGGTGAAATCGCCGACCGGGTGCTCGCCGATCCGGGTGCGACCCGGCGCAGGCACGAGCCCCTGCAGGCGGACCCGGCGATCTACCCGCAGCTGTGAGGGGAGCAGGCATGGGGCGGATGGAGGGCAGGACGGCGCTGGTCACCGGCGCCAGCTCGGGTATCGGCCGGGCCACGGCCCGGCGGCTCGCCCGGGAGGGAGCCGCCGTGGCGCTGGTCGCCCTGCCGGGCGGGGAACTCCAGGAGGCCACCAGGGAGTGCCACCGGGAAGGCGCCCGGGCGACGGCGATCAGCGCCGACGTGGCGGACGCTGGCCAGGTCGCGCACGCGTTCGGCCAGGCCGAGGCGACCGTGGGCCCGCTGGACGCCGTATTCAGCAACGCCGGCCTGTCGTTCGTGGCGCCGATCGCGCAGACCACTGATGACGCCTGGCAGCGGCAGCTGCAGGTCAACCTCAGCGGCACCTTCTACGTGCTGCGGGAAGCCGCCCGGCGGATGGCCCCCAGACGGCGGGGAGCGATCGTCAGCACCGGCAGCGAGCTGGCCATGACCGGCCAGGCCGGGTACACGGCCTACTCCGCGACCAAGGGCGGGATCCTATCGCTGACCCGCGCCCTGGCGGCCGAACTCGCCCCGCAGGGCATCCGGGTCAACGCGGTATGCCCGGGCGCGACGAGCACCCCGCTGCTGATGGCCGAGTTCGGCCAGGCGGCCGACCCGGCGGCGGAACGTGCCGGGACCGAGGCGTCGATTGTGCTGGGGCGGCTTGGAGACCCGGAGGAAATCGCCGCGGCGGTGCTGTTCCTGCTGTCGGACGAGGCGAGCTATATCACCGGCACGGTCCTGGCGGCCGACGGGGGCAGGGTGGGCTGCTACCCGCCCGGCCCCAGCGTCAGCCCGCCCACGCCAGCGGCGGGGCCCGCCGCGCCCTGAAACCCTGCACCGACCGGGAGGACCTGTGCGCCCGCACGGCCTGCATTACGACGTCAACTGCTCCATCCTGTTCACCGGGCTTCCCCTGCTGCAGCGTCCTGCGGCAGCCAGGGCGGCGGGGTTCGGCGCGGTCGAGTTCTGGTGGCCGTTCGCGGAGGCCGTGCCGTCCAGCGCGGCCGTGGAGGAGTTCGCCAGCGCGGTGGAGTCCGCGGGCGTCAAGCTTGCCGGGCTCAACTTCTTCGCCGGCGACCTGCCCGCGGGCGACCGGGGCGTGCTGTCCTGGCCCGCGCACGCCCGGGAGTTCCGGGACAGCGTCGACGTCGCGGTGGCGATCGGCGCGCGGCTCGGCGTCTCCGTTTTCAACGCCCTGTACGGCAACCGGCTGCCCGGCGAGGATCCCCGGGCTCAGGACGACGCCGCCGCTGAGGCGCTCAGCTACGCGGCCGCCGCCGCGGGCACGATCGGCGCCGCCGTGGTGCTCGAGCCGCTCAGCGGGGCGGCCAGCTATCCGCTGCGGACGGCGTCCGATGCCGCGGCCGTGATCGAGAGGGTCAGCCGCGAAGGCGGCCCGGGCAACCTGCGCCTGCTGGCCGACCTGTACCACCTGGCCGTCAACGGCGACGACATCGCCACGGTGATCAAGGCGTATGCGCCGCTGATCGGCCATGTCCAGATCGCGGATGCCCCGGGACGCGGCGCGCCAGGCACCGGGCAGATCCCGCTGGGCCAGCACCTGACCAGCCTGGAAGCGGCGGGCTACCGGGGGTGGGTGGGTCTGGAGTACCTCGCCGCGGACGCCGGCGCCGGAGCGGCGTTCGACTGGCTGCCCCGCTGCCAGCGGGGCCAGTGACCAGCCTCCGGCAGGGCGGCTGACCAGGCAATCACCGTAATCCATAGGAGAGATCACGTTGGCAGTCATCGGCTTCGTGGGCCTTGGGATCATGGGCAGCCCCATGGCCGCGAACCTGGTCCGGGCCGGGCACGACGTCACCGGGTACAGCAGGCGCCGGCCGTCTGCCGACTCGCTTGCCGCGGCCGGCGGCCGCGGCGCAGGGAGCCTCAGGGAAGCTGTCGCGGGGGCCGAGATCGTCGTCACCATGCTCCCCGACAGCCCCGACGTGGCGGAGGTGGCCCTCGGCCCGGACGGGATCTTCGCGAACGCGAAGCCGGGCCTGCTCTACCTCGACTGCTCCACCATCCGGCCAGACACCGCCCGGCGGCTGGCTCAGGAAGGTGCCGCACGCGGCATCGGGGTGCTGGACGCCCCGGTGAGCGGCGGCGAGGCCGGGGCGATCCAGGCGAGCTTGTCCATCATGGTCGGCGGCGACGCGGCGGATGTGCAGCGCGCCCGGCCGGTGCTGGAGGCGATGGGAAGCACGGTCGTGCACGTCGGGCCGCACGGCGCGGGCCAGACGGTGAAGGCCGCGAATCAGCTCATCGTGGCCGGCACCATCGGGCTGGTTGCCGAGGCCCTGGTCTTCCTGGAGGCCCACGGGGTGGACACCGGCGCGGCCGTCCAGGTGCTCGCCGGGGGCCTGGCGGGCAGCACCGTCCTGGACCGCAAAGCGGCCGGGATGCTGCGGCGCACGTTCGAGCCGGGGTTCCGCGTTGACCTGCACCACAAGGACCTGGGGATCGTCACCGCCGCGGCCCGCGAAGCCGGCGTCGCGATCCCGCTGGGAACCCTGGCCGCTCAGCTCATGGGTGCACTCCGGGCGCAAGGGCATGGCGGCCTCGACCACGGCGCGCTGCTGCTGCTCATCGAGCAGCTTTCCGGCCGGGCGGCGGATTCCCGGTCCGGCGTGGCCAGGAAGGAGAACTGACCAATGGCACGGATGAGAGCGGTCGATGCCGCGGTGGCCATCTTGCGGCGCGAAGGCGTCACGCACGCCTTCGGCCTCCCTGGCGCCGCCATCAACCCCTTCTATTCGGCCCTGCGGGCCGACGGCGGCATCCAGCACATACTCGCCCGCCACGTCGAGGGCGCCTCGCATATGGCCGAGGGCTACACCCGTGCCCGGGCCGGGAACATCGGGGTGTGCGTGGGCACGAGCGGGCCGGCCGGAACCGACATGATCACGGGCCTGTACTCCGCGTGGGCGGATTCGGTGCCGATCCTGTGCATTACCGGGCAGGCGCCCGTGGCGAGACTGCACAAAGAGGATTTCCAGGCCGTGGACATCACCTCGATCGCCGCGCCAGTCACCAAGATGGCGATGACCGTGCTGGAGCCAGCGCAGGTTCCCGGCGCCTTTCAGCAGGCCTTCCACCTGATGCGGTCCGGCCGGCCCGGCCCGGTCCTCATCGACCTGCCGGTGGACGTGCAGCTGGCCGAGATCGAGTTCGGCATCGAGACCTACAGCCCGCTGGCGGTGTACCAGCCCGCCATGACCCGTCCGCAGGCCAGCAAGGCGCTGGACCTGCTGTGCGCGGCCGAGCGCCCGGTCATCGTGGCCGGGGGAGGCATCCTCAACGCCGGCGCCAGCGATCTGCTGGTGGAGTTTGCCGAGCTGGTCTCTGTTCCCGTCATCCCCACCCTGATGGGCTGGGGTGCCATCGCCGACGATCATCCTCTGATGGCTGGCCTGGCGGGCATCCAGACCTCGCACCGCTACGGCAACGCCACCCTGCTCGCCGCGGACTTCGTGTTCGGCATCGGCAACCGGTGGGCGAACCGCCACACGGGGGGCCTGGACACCTACCGCCAGGGCCGCACCTTCGTGCATGTCGATATCGAGCCCACCCAGATCGGCAGGGTGTTCCCGCCGGATTTCGGCATCGTCTCCGACGCCGGGGCAGCGCTCGAACTGCTCCTCGAGGTGGCGCGCGAGCGCCGGGCAGCCGGGTCGCTGCCCGGTCGCGGGCCGTGGCTGCAGGCCTGCGCCGCCCGCAAATCCTCGCTGCACCGCAGGACCCATTTCGGCGGTATCCCGGTGCAGCCGCAGCGGGTCTACGAGGAGATGAACAGGGCATTCGGCCGGGACGTTCGCTATGTAACCGCCATCGGGCTGTCCCAGATAGCCGGCGCCCAGTTCCTCCATGTGTACAAGCCCCGGCACTGGATCAACTGCGGGCAGGCGGGACCGCTCGGCTGGACGGTCCCGGCCGCGCTGGGGGTACGGGCCGCTGACCCGGAGGGCACCATCGTGGCCCTGTCGGGGGACTACGACTTCCAGTTCATGCTGGAGGAACTGGCCGTCGGGGCGCAGTTCAACCTGCCCTACATTCACGTCGTGCTGAACAACTCCTACCTGGGCCTCATCCGGCAGGCTCAGCGCGCCTTCAGCATGGACTACTGCGTCCAGCTCTCCTTTGACAACGTCAACTCGCCCGAGCTGGGCGGCTACGGTGTCGATCATCTGAAGGTGGCCGAGGGGCTCGGCTGCAAGGCCGTACGCGTGCGGGAGCCTGATGATCTGCCGGCCGCCTTCGAGCAGGCGGCGAAGCTGATGGCGGAGTTCCGGGTGCCGGTCGTGGTGGAGGTAATCACCGAACGGGTCACGAACATCGCGATGGGCACCGACCTCGACAACGTGGTGGAGTTCGAGGAGATCGCCACCAGGCCCGGGCATGCGCCCACGGCCGTGCCGATGGCGGGCTGAGGCGGCCGGGCGTCCGATGCGCAGTGCGCGGGTGCTCGTCGCGCCGGACAAGTTCAAGGGCTCCCTGAGCGCCCGGGACGTGGCGGCTCATGTCGCGGCCGGGTTGCTGGCTGCGCGGCCGGGCCTTCAGGTGGAGCAGGTCCCGGTGGCTGACGGCGGGGACGGCACCGTCGAGTCCGCGCTGGCTGCGGGTTTCCGCCGGGTGCGGGTGCGGGCGGCTGGCCCGGACGGCAGGCCGGTGGAGGCGGCCATTGCCGTGCGCGGACCGGTGGCGGTGGTCGAGCTGGCGCTGGCCAGCGGGCTGGCCTTGGTGCCGCAGGGCCGGCTGGCTCCGCTGACCGCCACCAGTCGCGGGGCCGGCGAGCTGTTCCGTGCCGCCCTGGCCCAGGGCGGCCGGCAGATCATCCTGGGGGCGGGCGGCAGCGCCTGCACCGACGGCGGCGCGGGGATGCTGCAAGCGCTCGGGGCCCGTCTGCGGGATGGGAGGGGACAGGAGCTGTCCCCCGGTGGTGCGCCGCTCGCCGCCCTGGACCGGGCGGATCTCGCCGGGCTGGATCCCAGGCTCGCCGGTGTGCGCCTCGTCCTGGCGAGCGACGTCGATAACCCCCTGCTCGGCCCGCACGGCGCGGCCCATGTGTACGCGCCGCAGAAGGGCGCGTCCGGCCAGGACGCGGCCCTTCTGGAGGCAGCACTGGGCCGGTGGGCCGCTTTCGCCGGTCCGGCAGCGGCCCACGCCCCCGGCGCCGGCGCCGCCGGCGGCGTGGGCTTCGCGGCCCTTGCCGTGCTCGGCGCGGTGCGAAGGCCCGGCATCGAGGTCATGCTGGACCTGATCGGACTCCGCGACCGGCTTCCGCCGGCTGGCCTTGTGGTCACGGGGGAGGGCGCACTGGACCGGCAGACGCTGCACGGTAAGGCCCCCGCCGGGGTGGCGGCCGCCGCCCGGGAAGCCGGGGTGCCGGCGGTCGCCGTCTGCGGCCGCTGCGACCTCGGCGGCAAGGCGCTCGGTGCCCTGGGTATCCGGCGGGCCTACCCGCTGACCGGCATAGAGCCCGATCCGGCCGCCCGGATGACCCGGGCCGGGCCACTCCTTACGGCGGTGGCTGCGCGCATAGCGGCGGACCTCCCCGGTCTCCTGCGCGCCAGTCATGGCCGGGCCTTCGGTAGATAGCGCTCAAGGCCAGGCCGATCTGCGGGCCGAATGCACCGGCCAGCCAGTTAGGTTCGGCGTCCGTGCCCGCGGCCCAGGCACGCAGAATCTGGATGAAGATCAGATCGAGGATGCGGGCGACCATTACTGCCGATCCTTGAGAGGGCGATTGCATCTCGAATACGAGCATCCTGCGGGCGACTTCGAGCCCTTCGAGTGCTGGGCCACGGCCGGCGTCGCTAGACGACCAGCAATATTTTCCGGCGGAGCGGTCATGGTCGCTGCCCATTCCTCTGCATACGATTTAAACAGTGCGCGGAGCCAGTGAACGGAAGGACGTAGGGCCACGTCAGGCGCCCTGAAATGGGCCGCATTCGCCATCGGCCAAGCAGCTGCGCTTAGCGAAGTTCGCCCGGCATCATCGGCCCAAGCCGGGGTCCGTTCGCTTGTATCAGCCAAGGCTGACAACCAGGAGATTATCCATGACCGGGCCAGGCAAGCCGACCAAGATCAGCTTTGTTTATTCCAGGCCCCACCGACCCGGGCGCCTTCGAGGCGGCCTACCCCGAGCAGCTGGCGCTGGTGCGCAAGCTCACCGGCCTGACCCGGCTGCAGGCGTCGAAGTCTGGCCCGAGGAGGACGGCAGCCCGGCTCCGGCGTACCGGCTGCTGGGTCTGTGCTTCGCCGGCTACGCGGCGGCGCGGCGGACGGCCGGGGCGTTATGGCGGGAGCCGGCCCCCGCCAACCAGGACGGCGCGCCCCGGGACGTGGCCGGCCCGGCGCATCGCGGCGGCCGCGGCGCGCTGGCCGGCCAGGTACCTGTCCAGGAAGTCCACGGTGACCCTGGCGACCAGCGGCTCAGGCGGCCTGCGGCCCTCGTAGGGCGCCAGGTGCCCGGCTCCGGGCAAGTCGAGGTAGAAACGCGGGCCTGACGCATCCGCCCGGTACATGGCGAGGCTGTCCGACGGCGGGTTGATGGGGTCGGCGCTGCCCTGAACGAACAGGACGGGCGGGGTGCCCTTCCCGAAGTACCGGCCGCCCAGCGGCGGCCACTCCGCGCCCGCCAGCACGATAGCGGCCCGGATGGCGCGGTCCCGGCAGCAGCTGCCCGCGGTCAGGGCGGCTACCGTGTCGCCGCCGTCGGAGTGCCCGGCCACGGCGATCCTGGCCGGGTCGACCAGCCCGGTCAGGGGCCCGTGCGCCCGGCTCCCGGCGGCCACCAGCCGGCTGATCACGAAGACCATGTCGGACGGCTGGTTCGCCAGGTCGTCCTCGGCGGGATCGGGGGTCCTGCAGTTGGTGAGCGGGAAGTTGGGGGCGGCGACTACGTAGCCCGCGCTGGCCCAGGCGCTGAGGAGGGGCCGGTAGCTGCCGGCGCACTGCAGGTAGCCGGGCGCGAAGACCACGAGCGGGAAAGGCCCATCGGCCGGCCGGGCGGAGGCCGTCGGCCCGTGCGCCGGGTACCAGACGGCCGTCGGCAGGACACGCGGCCGTGCCTGGAGCCGGGACTGGTCGGTCAGCCGGAGCGTCAGCGTCGCTACCTGGTAGCCGCCGATCGCGCCGATAGCCTGCTGCGGTGATGGCCGGCCGGGCAAGCTCGGCGTGCTGGCCGCAGCCGACGGGGTCGGCGTGGCGGCAGCGCTGGCCGGCGCCGGGCCCGTGGCCTGCGCCGGGTGCCGGGCAGGGGTGCCCGTCGCCGCCCATGCGGCCAGTCCCGCGGCGGCCAGCATGACCGCGCCCCCCGCACCGAGCAGCACGCGACGGCGCGGGCGCGTGGGCCGTTGGCGGGCCGCCCGCGGCCCGCCGCCCGGCGGGGCCAGGGAATGACCGCCCCGGTGGACGCCTGCGCGAGTTCTCATTCCTTAGCCAGATCTTAGTAATTGTGGAGGCTTACCGGATCTGAAAGTATTCTTAACCATATCTGAAATTTATAGCACCAGATCGCTGGCAAGCCCTGTGTAATCTTCGGGAATGACCCCCGAAAAGACCCTAGCAAATGACCCCAAATCTACCGGGCGGCCCGCCGGGCGCTGGCTGGCGAACTACGCCACCAGGCACGCGGTCCGCCGCCAGCGCCGCGTCTGGTCGGGCCGTGTCGTCAGCTGGGACGAGCACAGCTCGGCGGGCCTGACCGAGGTCACCGCGGCCGTGCTGGGCGCGGCGGACGCCGGGCCCCAGACCCGGGCTGTCGATCTCGGCTGCGGGACCGGCCAGCTCAGCCTGCCGCTCGCGCTGGCCGGGGCTCACGTCCTGGCCGTGGACGTCAGCTCGGCGATGATCCGGCGGCTGCAATCCGAGGCACAACAGCGCCGGGCCACGACCCTGGAGGCCCTGGCGCTGCCCATCGAGGAGCTCGTGCTGCCACCTGAGAGCGTTGACCTGGTGATCTCCAGCTATGCCCTGCATCACCTGCGGAACGCCGACAAGGCTCGCCTGGTGTCGGCGGCCTACGAGTGGCTGCGGCCTGGCGGGCGGCTGGTCGTGGCCGACATGATGTTCGGCCGCGGCGGGTCGAGCCGGGACCGGGCCATCATCGGGTCCAAGGTCCGCGCGCTGGCCAGCAAGGGCGCTGGCGGCTGGTGGCGGATTGCCAAGAACGCCGCCCGCTACCTGCTGCGGGTACAGGAGCGGCCGGTGCCGATGACGGCCTGGACGGCCATGCTTACCCACAGCGGCTTCGCTCAGGTAACCGCGACCGGGATTATCGCCGAGGCCGCACTCGTGACGGGCCGCAAGCCGGATCAGCCCGTCGCCCCGAGGTCATGAGGCGGCATGCGGCCCCCGACCACACCTGCCGGGCCTGCCGGGCTCACGCTGCTGGCCGTGACCGCCATAGCGGGGATCATTCTCGCCGTGCATGGCTGGTCCGGTCGCCATTCCGGGCTGGCCCCCGGCGCTCTGGGCACCACTGCATCCCCGGCTAGTGCGACGGCGGGCCCCGCCTCGCCGGCCCGCACGGCGGCGCCCGCAGGCCATGCCAGTACTGACCGGCGGGCTGGCTCGCGGTCCGCGGCCTCACCAGCGCCGGCTGGCTCATCGCCTGCCGCGGGCCCGGGTCCGCTGCTCAGCGCCCAGCCCTACGCGTCCTACGCATTCCGGGTCTGGCCGGGCACCCCCAATGCCGCCGCGCGGGCTGCACTGACCGGGCTGACCGTCAAGGTCCGCCGCCAGGGCTCGGGCATCACGGTCACCGCGAGCGTCAGCGGCCAGCCCGCCCCGGCGCCCAGGTTCTATTCGGGCGGCGCCCGCGTCTACATCGTGGAGGCATCTCTCGGCGACGACTCGGGCAACAGCGACTACAGCCTCGGCGACGACGGCCTTATCGTGACCGACGCACAGGGCAGGATCGTACAGTGAGCATCAGCAGGAAGCCTCCCCCGGCGCGCCGGGCCGCCGCGCCAGCCGCCCCGGCTCCCGCGGCCGCGACCCCGGCCGGCCGGGCCGGGGAACTCGCCGCCGCCTGGGCGCCGACGGCCGGCCGGGTGCTGCTCGGCCTGGTGCTCGCCTGGTTCGGGTATCACGAGCTCGTCCAGCCGGGGCTGTGGACCGGGTACGTGCCGCTGGTGGCATCCGGCTCCGCGCTCGCGGCCGTGGCGGTGCTGGCGCACGGCTGGCTCCTGCTGGTCCTGGCCGTGGCCCTGATCTGCGGGATCGCCACCAGGGTCGCCGCGGCGGCCGCCGTCGTCCTGCTGGCGGAAATCGTGATCTCGCTGATCGCCGTCGGCGGGCTCTCCGACCTGACCATGCGCGATGTCGGCGTGCTGGGCCTCGCCGTCTGCCTGACCGGGCGGCACCCCCAGCGGCTGGTGCTGCGCCGCTAGCCACGTCCGGCCCATGCGCGGCCAGCCAGCGCCGCCGGCCGGGCGGCTATCGGATCGTGGATCGCCGAAGGCGTCTCCACCGGCGCGAGACGTGGATGATCAGGTACACGATGAGCGCGACGGAGGAGAGCAAGTGCCATCTGCCGAAAGGCGGTGGCAGGAAGGGCAGGAGCAGCGGGGATCCCCGATTCCAGTCGAGGAGCCCGGAAACCACAACGCTGGCCGTGATGAAGGCGAGGATCGCATCCGAGGCCAGGAGCCGAAGCTCGCGCGCAACGCGTCGGCGGAAGCCACCGAACCGGGCGAGCATCCCAGCGATCCGGTGGCGCCGCTGTGCCAGGTGGACTACGACCAGGCCTGCGAACGCCAGCCCTACGTCGGCGTGGATGGCGTTGCGGATGTGGAGGAGCTGCAGGGTTCCGAGCGCCGCCGCGGCGAAGACCAGGAGGCCCAGGTGCACAAGCCAGCGAGACCTGATACGCCAAGCGGTCCGCGATCGCGCCCGTCGTCCGTCCTGGGCACCGGCCGGTTTGCCTAGTGTGACTCCCTGGCTCTTGGCCTCCATGGATGTCTCCTCGCTCTGGGGTTTTCCAGTCGTCTGAGGCCCCGGGCCATACGGTGCTCATCTGTGCGGCGTGAAGGTCGCCGCTGCCCGCCTGCCGGCGGGCTCCGTCGCTTCTCTATTGCGCTCCGGCCGTAACAAGTTCGCCAAGGCTGGAAATCTGCTGGAGCATCCGCAGCTCCACCCGCCATCCGGCCATGGGGCAGCGGTGGCCAGCGGACTGGCCAGTGGCCGCCGTCCCGCGCCGCAGCCTCGCTGGCGGTTCCTGGGCTGATCCTCCCGGCAGGCGCGGGGCAAACGTCCTGCCGGCGGGGGACGTCTGTCCCTGCAGCGCGGCCCGCCGTGGGCGCAGATTGATGCGGTACGGGAGGAGGAGTGCGCGTCACGATGGAGCCCGAAGCACGGCCGCCGCACACGGGGGCCGAAGTGGCTGCCTGCGTAGTGGCAGCAGCGGTGTGGGCTCCGTCGGTTCACAACACTCAGCCATGGCGGTTTACCGTCACAGGCAGCGAGATCACCTTGCGTGCCGATGCTGGCCGGCGGCTGGCCGTGGCTGACCCGGCCGGCCGGGAGATGATGATGAGCTGCGGGGCAGCCCTGTTCACGGCCAGGCTCGCGCTCCGCGCGCTCGGGTATGTCCCCGAGACTCGCGTGCTCCCCAATCCGTCTGACCCCATGCTCGTCGCCCGGCTGCGCTGGCGCCAGCATGCCGCGCCGACCGACGGCGAAGAGCAGCTCTTCAGCCAGGTAACACGCCGGCGGACGCACCGGGGCGGATTCGAGCCGGTGCCAGTGCCACCCGGCCTGATCGAAAGGCTGCGGCAGGACGCTGCCCGGTATGACGCCGCGCTGCGAGTAGCTGCTACCGATCAGGCTCGCGCGGTGCTCGCCGCCATCACCGAGATGGCTGACGATGTCGAGCGCCTGGATAGCGCATACGTCCGCGAGCTCAGGGCCTGGGTGTCCCCACCCGGCAGCACCCGGCGAGACGGCGTGCCTGCCTCGGCCTATCCAGCGCATGCGGAGCTGACGAGCCCTCACTTCCCAGCCCGTGATTTCGCTCTGGGTCGCGGCTGGGGGTTGCCGTCCTCAGCCCGCATCTCGCGGGCCCGGTTCACCGGCGTTGTCTGCATCCTGACCACGCCCGTAGACAGCCCCGCCGCCTGGGTGGGCGCGGGTCAGGCGCTTCAGCGCATTCTGCTCACATCCGCGGTGTGCGGCGTGGCTGTTGCGCTGCACAGTCAGCCCGCCGAGGTCGCCTGGCTGCGCGAGGCAGTCCGCGCACAGCTCGGCGACGGCAGCTACCCGCAGCTCGTCTTGCGGCTTGGAACGGCCATCCAGGACGCGATAAGCGTCCGGCGCCCTGCGCTGAGCGTCCTGACGACTGGCCGCAAGCAAGCTGGCCGCAGCCTCTGACCCGCGATCGCAGGGCAGGACCTAAGACCCTGCCGGGGCAACCGCGCACAGTGCTGCGCTCCTACCAGATAGCAGAGCGAATATCAGCGAGGAGGCTGATGGTCATGCTTATCCGCACCGATCCGTTCCGTGAACTAGACCGGCTGAACCAGCAGGTGCTGGGGACCGCGACGCGGCCGGCCGCGATGCCGATGGACGCCTACCGTAGTGGCGACAGCTTCTACGTCCACTTCGACCTTCCAGGCGTTCGTCCGGAGTTGATCACGCTCACCGTCGAGCACAATGTGCTGACGGTCCGCGCCGAACGTTTCCCGGAACAGGCTGACGGCACCGAGTTGATCGTGACCGAACGCCCGTCGGGTGCGTTCAGCCGCCAGGTCTTCCTGGGCGATGCCCTTGACACCGACCGCATCACCGCTGATTACACGGCGGGCGTCCTCACCCTGACCATCCCTGTCCGTGAATCAGCTAAGCCGCACAGCATCGCCGTCAAAAGCGGCAGCTAAGGGGCGGCCCCGCAGCGGGGCGACGAGCAACCCGTAGCTGACTGGCGCCTTCGCGGCTGCTGCGCCGCATCGGCAGCCGGCCTTTGCGCCCGTGTCACGGCTCCATGAGATCCGTGACAGCCCGGCGTGCCGTGGCGCGGCTGGTGTCGGCTCGGCCGAACTGGAGGATGATCTGCGGGGCACCATGCAGACCCAGCCGGTCCCTGATCAGGTCCCTGACGGCGGCAGCTTCCAGCGGCTGTGTGTACAGGCTGGCGAATACCCAGTTGCTGGCCGCATACACGAGCATGCGGTGCAGCGCCTGCCCGGCGTGCAGCCAGTCAGCGCGACTGTCTCCGGGGGTGAGCAAGATGCCCGTGCCGGCCGGGGGGTGACCTTGCGCTGACATCTGGCCAAACCCCCTGCCGAGGTCGAAGTCGCGCTGCGGCAGCCGGCCAGGCTGGCGGATCTTCTTGGCCGGGAATGCGTGCGCGGGCACGCCATCGCGTTGCTGCTCGGCCGGCCCGCGGCTCCACCTGCGCACCTCGTTACGGGCCAGCGGGTCGAGGTCCTGCTTGCTGCTCGAGGCGGTGAGGATGTCGGCGAGCCGCTGGTAATCGAGGGGCCTGTCGGTCAGCGCCAGGGTCGCGTTCTCAGCCATCGCATGATGCTGTACACGGGCCAGCACGCCAAGGGGCAGCGGCTCGCTGCTGAACGGGCCGCGGTGCGTATGACGGTGCGGTATCGCGTCGAGCATCTGACGTTCTTCGCTGGTCATCGGCTGCTCCCGGCCGATGCTGACGGCGGCGAGCAACCTGAGCCGGCGCGGGTCGGGAAGGAGGCGCACGACGGGCTGGTAGCCCAGCGAACGGACCGCGAGGCGGAGCCCGAACAGAGCGGCCCCGCAGCTGATCAGCATCTCCCGGCCGGCCGGGTCGGTGCGCAGCTTCCTGCGCTGGTCCGCGTACAACTCGATGACGCCTGGGCTGACCCGGAAGCGCCACGGCTGGGTGTTATGCACAGACGGGGCGCGCGCAGCGGTTGCGATCAGGTAGCCGGCCTGATCAGTCACAATCGACGACAGGCCGGGCGTGGTCTTCTCGTTCACGGAATCACCTGCCATGAATCACCTGCCATCAGCCCGGACAATCGATGATCGCTCACCGGGCGGAGCAGGCAAGGGACAGGAGCCACGATCGGTAATGACCAAAGTCCCATCCGATCCGGCGATCGCAGGCAGGCGAGCACGGACTCCGCGTCGGCCGGCCGGGGGAGGCCGACCAGCGACCACGTGCCGCCCAGGACCTCGGTGGCGAGGTTGACCGGGCAGCCTGCATGGCGCTCTGGCGTCAGTGCCTTCCGATAACGTCCTCGCGTCCGCTTGCTAGTTGCGTCATCGGGGAGGACGGATGTCTCTGCAGGTGCGGCGGCTGCGCCTGGCAACACTGTTCGGCGGCACGGACGAGGAATGGCCGGTGCACGGATTTCTCGTGACCTACCCCGGTGGCGCTGTCCTGGTGGATACCGGCGTCGGCGGTCCCCAGCAGGTGCTGGCTGACCACCGCGTCGTCAACCGCTCGGTCGCCGACGCGCTCGACGAGCACGGCATGACGCCCGGTGACATCGGCCTGGTTATCAACACCCACCTGCATTTTGACCACTGCGGGCAGAACGCCGTGTTCAAGCACGCCCCTTTCTACGTCCAGTCGGCCGAGCTGGCGCGGGCCCGCCGGGAATCACCCCAGCTGGCCGGCTGGTTCGACTTCATGGATGCGCGGTTCGAGCTGCTGGACGGCGACGCCGAGATCCTGCCCGGCCTGTCGGTCGTCACGACGCCGGGTCATACCGTCGGGCATCAGAGCGTCGTGGTGAGCACCGGCAATGGCGCGGAGGTGCTGATCGGCGACGCCGCGTATAAGCCCCGGCAGTACCTCGAACCCGATGACGGTGACCTGCCGCCGGGTCAGGCAAGCGATCCGGCCGCGTGGCGTGACTCGGTCGGCCGGGTGCACGCGCTGCGGCCCGACCGGGTGCACTTCTGCCACGACACCGGGGTAGTCCATTCCTAGTGCGCACGTGGCAGGGCCCAGCCCGGTGTGAGCCGTCGGCCACCGGCTGATGCATGCTCTGGACCGCATGCGACCGCGCTGCTACACCGAGCGGAATCTGCGGTGCAGGTCGCGTACCTGCCCCGCTAGCCCCGGGACCGGACCCGCCACCACGAGTCCGGGAACCACCTGCGTGATGGCCAAGGGCAGGACCCGGGCCGGGCTGACTCCCAGCTCGGCAAGCCAGCCGCCCAGTTGCTGCGATGAGGTCGCGTACACGATGCGCCCCAGCCCGGCCCAGCCGTGGGCGGCGGCGCACATCGGGCAGTGCTCGCCGGAGGTGTAGACGGTCGCCGTTGCCCGGTCTGGCGGGGCCATGTTCGTCGCCGCCCACCGCGCCAGTGCGAACTCCGGGTGGCGCGTCGGGTCCCCGGTGGTCACCTCCCGGTTGCGGTCCTCGGCAAGAACGGTCCCATCCGCGGCGACGAGCACGGAGCCGAACGGGAAGTCGCCCGCCTCGACGGCTTCTGTCGCCAGCTCAACGCAGCGGCGCAGGTGCGGCAGGTCGGCCTCAGTGACCTCTGCTGTCATGGTTGCTCCCGAAGGTGACGTGTCCGCGCCCAGACCGTCGCGAGTGCCTGCCAGGCATCCTCCGGGCGGAGGGTCTCGCCCGGGTCGCCGCTGAACGGATCCAGCACGACGGTGTCCGCGCCGAGCAGACGCAACTCGGCGAGGTCGTCGAGAACCTGGTCGATCGTTCCCTCCCCGGCCAACCGCTCGGGGGCGGTGACCGGCGACTCGGCCAGCCGCAACGCGATGCGCGGCACCAGGCCCGGTATCGGCCGCTGCTGCTCGTCCGCGAACGCCGTCATCCGGCGCACCGCCGCACGCATCCAGGGCATGGTGAACCGCAACGGATGCCACGCCTCGCCCAGGCGCACCGCCCGGCGCAGGCCCGCATCACTGTTACCGCCGACCCAGATCGGTATCCGCCCACCGCGGTAGTCCTGCTGGTCCGCCCAGGCCGCACGGACGGTCCGCAGGTAGTCGTCGGTCAGCTTGCCCCGCTGATGAAACGGGACGCCGAGTGCGCCGAACTCCTGCACTGCCCAGCCGGTGCCGACCCCCAGGACCAGCCGCCCGCCGCTGAGGTCGTTGAGGTTCGCGGCCATCCGGGCGATCAGCAGTGGGTGCCGGTAGGGCACGATGAGCACGGTTGTCCCGAGCCGGATCCGGCCGGTGAGGCCGGCGAGCCAGGCGAGCGTGGTGAACGGTTCGTAGAACGGCGCCGGATACTGCTCGGCGACATCGGCGGTCACCGCAATGTGGTCGGAGATCATCAGCAGGTCGAAGCCAAGGCCTTCCACCGTCAGTGCCCAGCGGCGCAACACGCCCGGATCGGTGCCAGGGCCAAAATTCGGCACGTTCACGCCCATCCGCACCCGGCAAGGCTACCTAGCGATCATCCAGAAGAGGAATGGGTAAGAGCGCGTACAGGTTGACTGCCGTGCAGTCTCAGGCACCTGACCGCTATCCTCACACGGGTGCCTTCCCGGAAGCGAAACTCTCGCGGGCGCAAGGCTCAACGCCAGGGCGTCAGCGGCAACCCCCAGCGTCGTGCCCGGCAGCTGCAGGCCCGGCAGGCGGCCCGGGACCTGCCGGCGTTCCGGGAGCTGGCCTACGGGCTGGCCGGCGGAGCGTCGGCCGAAGCGTGGTGGCGGGAATCCCACGAACGCATACTCGTCCGGGCACGCGCCCTGACCTGGCCGTCGAGCCTGGGCGGTCTGGAAACACAAGCCTGCCAGATTGTGGGAGACGAGTTCTACGATCGCCTGCAGTCACCGGGCACCGGCCTTCATCCAGCGCAGTGGCTGCGCACTCTCACTGAGGAGACCGGGGCGGCGCTGCGGGCGGCGCTCGCGCAGGGCGCTGATGACTGGCAGAAGCTCTGGGCGTTGCTGTGTGGGCTGGCCCTGGCAACGCCCCGGATGTCTGCCGGCCCGGTGGACGAGACCGTGCGGAGCGTCCGCCAGATGTTCCCGGACATCAAAGACCCCTACGAGACCGTGCTGGCCGAGGCGGATAGGGCCGCAAAGTCACTGGCGAGCCACGGCCTGGCGCCCGCCGTGCCATTTCCAGCCGGTGGTTCCCGGCCGGCCGGAAAGCCCCTGGCTGCCCGCGATGTGTACGGCAGCCGCTTCTTGCTCATGGCCCCGTTCAGTTACGACGACGACGCACCGGATCACTGGTATGCCTGGGACATTGACCTGTGCTGGATCGACGTCGTGGTCGGTGCTGGTGTGTTCGCCTCGGCCGGGGACGCGCTGCGTGAATGGTGTGAGGCCGTCGGCCCGTCGGCTTCCGGGGCGGTGACGTCGCCGTGCGCGGCCGGGATGGCCGCCCAGTTGCTGGCCCCGTGCCTGCGGACCGGGCCGATAGCGGACATGCTGGAGGGGTCGGAGCCTCGCGACCTCATCCGCGAGTACTACCGGCTCCGGCGCCGGGCTCACGACCTCATCGGATCCGCAGACGTCGGGGCGGGTTCGTCGGCGTCCGATGGCGGCCGCGAGCAGGATGCATTCGTGAACTGGTACGCCGAACGCCACGATGACGCCCAGAAGGCAGCAGCCGATGCCACGGGCATCATCCTCGCCGAGTGGGGACCCGGCCAGAGCCCGGACCAGCGCTCGTTCTACGCCTGCTCGCCGCACCGCATCGAGATGACGGCGCACCTGATCCGCGATGGCTACTTCGCCGAGGATGCCAACCTTGCGCTGCGGCTGTTGCCGGAGTGGACAGAATGGTGCATTGAGCAAAGCCGCCTGGACGATGACGCCGCCGCCCGGTCCCGTGCGGCGGCTTATGCCGCGGCCTCGGCGCTGGTTGACGAAGAGGATGACAATCCAGCAGCGACGGACGATGGGATGCCGTTCCGCCGCCACGAGTGAACCCCAGCCAGGCTCTGAGCGTGGACCGTATTCGCTGGCCGGGTGTCCTGGTACGGGGTAGCGAGGACATTATTGGCTGTCATGCGTTACCGGCGTGCTGTCGAGAAGCTCCGCATCCTGGCCGAGGCGTGCGACTCGGTCAGGAACTGGCCACCTGGGGACCCGTTCTTGCTGGAGGCGTACGTGTTCGGGGATGTGCTGAAGGGCGCTGACCCGCTCGAATGCGTGGAAGTCGTTCTCGTTCTCAATCTGTTGGCCGAGGAGGTTCCGTGGGAGTCCAGCCCGCACGGCACCGCGTGGCTGGTGGAGCGGCTGCGGCTGGACAAGGGCGGATTCGCTTACTGGTGGCGGTCTCATCTCAGCTCTGTGCCCAATCACCGCATTCGCGAGCCAGTGCGGTTCTGGTCGCAGGAAGGCCCCGACGAGGCCGTGCTGCAGGCACTCACCAGCCGCCGGTTCGATGACCTTCCCCGGCTGGCGCCATCAGCGCAAGCCGAGCAGGACCAGTTGGCCGGGGACCTTGCGGTGGCGCTGAGCCGCCTGCGCGCGGTGCACGCCTGCTACTGGGATCAGGAGTGGCGCCGCGAGCATCGCGGCTCCGGCCGTTATCCCGAGCATCACCTGTGGGAAGCCGTCCAGGGATATCTGGATCTGTACGACGCCGCCAGGTCTGCAGACTGAGCAGCGGCCTGCTTGGTGCTCCTGGATACCCGGTCAGGACAGCTAATCGTGGTGCGCTGACGTGCGGCTCCAGTCTCCGTAGACCACTCCCAGGAAGCGTCCTACGGCTTCGGCTGCCGCGGCCGCCCGCGGGGTGCCGGCGATGTCGAAGGCGTGCTGGGCGCCTGGCAGTTCTGCGT
>DASVBE010000010.1:0-7425 GCA_036375995.1 Streptosporangiaceae bacterium
GTGCTGCCGCTCAGCCCGCCACCGGGTCCGCCGCCACCGCCAGGCCGGCCGAAATTGCCGCCGGCGCCCGGCCTGGTTCCTGTCCCGGTTCCGCCGCCGGGGAAGGTCCCGGCTCCGGGTGCGTTGCTGCCGCCCGGTGCGTTGCTGCCGCCCGGTGCGTTGCTGCCGCCCGGCGTGGTGGTGCCGCCGGGAAGCTGCCCAGTGCCGAAGCCGCCGGGAGGACGACCGCCGAATCCGCCGCCGGGGACGCCGCCGAAGAAGGCCGCCGTGGACGGTCCGGCGGACGGGATGGCCCCGGTGTGCGCCGAGGTCACGGTGGCCAGCGTGTAGGCGGCCGGGCCGGCCAGCGCGCCGGTCAGGCCGAGTACCACCGTCCCGGCGGCCAGCGCCGTCCGCGCCCGGGCCCGCCGGACCGCCGGCACCAGAGCCGGCCAGGCGGCGAACACCGCCGCCGCGAGCAGCCCGCAGACCAGGACCAGCACGTGCACCCACGGATGCCAGGAGGGAGTGCGGTTGAGCAGCACGCCGGACCACAGCGCAGTGGCGGCCAGCATGACCGACAGCAGGATCCGGCCGGCCCACTGGTCCCGGCGCCGCCAGCCCTCGACCGCGCCGATGCCCACCAGCGCGCCGATCGCGGGAGCCAGGGCCACCGTGTAGTACGGGTGGATGATCCCGGCCATATAGCTGAACACGCCCCCCGTGACCAGGAGCGACCCGCCCCAGATCAAGGCGGCCGCCCGCAGCCTGCCGGCCTCACCAGGCCCGCCGGGCGCACCGAACCTGCCGGCACCGCCAGCTCCGCCAGCCGCGCCGACCGCACCAGCCGCGCCGACCGCACCGGCCGCCGCGACCTGGCCAGCCTCGCCGGCCCCGCCGGCCCGGGCCCCGCTGGCCCTGGCGGCGCCCCACGACAGCCACACGATCCCGGCCAGCGCGATCAGCGCGGCCGGCAGCAGCCAGGCGATCTGGCCGCCCATCTCGGCGGAGAACAGCCGGGTCAGGCCAGAAACGCCGCCGAATGGTGAACCGCCCCGGCCGCCGAAGCCGACCGACCCGGTCTCGTTGCCGTTCAGCCGCCCGAGCCCGTTGTAGCCCAGGGTGAGCTGCAGGATGCTGTTGGTCGTCGAGCCGCCCACATAGGGCCGGTCCGCGGCCGGGATGAGCATCACCGCGGCCACCCACCAGCCGGCCGCGGCCACCACCGCGGCCCCGGCGGCCAGCAGCTGCAGGATCCGCCGACCGGGCCGCGGCGGCCCGGCCACCAGGTAGGCCAGCGCGTACGGCGGCAGGACCAGGAACGCCTGCAGCATCTTGGCCAGGAAGCCGAAACCGATCAGGGCGCCGGCCAGAACCAGCCACCGGGTCCGGCCGGACTCGATGGCCCGCGTCACCCCGTACGCCGCCGCGGTCAGCAGCAGGACCAGCAGCGCGTCCGGGTTGTTGAACCGGAACATCAGCGCGGCGACCGGGGTCAGCGCCAGCACCGCGCCGGCCAGCAGCCCGGCGGCCGGGCCGAACCAGCGTTTCACCGTGGCGTACAGCACGCCCACGCAGGCCACGCCGGCCAGCGCCTGGGGCACCAGCACGCTCCAGTAGTTCAGCCCGAAGACCCGGGCGGACAGCTCCATGACCCACAGCGACGCCGGGGTCTTGTCCACGGTGATGAAGCTGCCCCCGTCGAACGAGCCGAAGAAGAACGCCTTCCAGCTGGTCGCGCCGGCCTGCACGGCGGCCGAGTAGAAGTCGTTGGCCCAGCCGTTGCGGCTCAGCCCGGCCAGGTACAGCACGCCTGTCAGCAGAAGCAGCCCGAGGACGGCCGGCCTAGCCCAGGCGGGGTCCGCGCCACGGCCCCGTACCCAATCCTGAATACGCCCACCCGAACCGCGGGCCGCCGTGCGGTCGGTGTCCGGCTGGCCGGGGAGGCCGGGAAGGCCGGGCCGCAGCCGGGCCGGCGCGGGGCGGGCGGCACCCGCCGCCGGCGCGGTCACGGCCGGCCTCCCGCCGGGTGGCCGGCCGAGCGGCCCGGCCGGCCCCCGGCCGGCTCGCTCCCGGCCCCGCTGCGGAACACCCAGCCGCGGTACAGCGCGAACCGCAGCACCGTGGCCACCAGGCTGGCCGTGATCAGCACAGCCATCTCCAGGGCCCGGCCGGGCTGGGGGACCGCAGCGTGCAGCCCGGCCAGCGCCGCGGCGGTCAGCGCCAGGCCGGCGCCGAATGCGGCCAGCCCGCGGGCCTGGTGCCGGACCGCCCCGGCCCGGCCGCGGACGCCGAACGTGAGGCGCCGGTTCGCGGCGGTGCTGGCCACCGCGGTGACCAGCAGGCTGACCGCGTTGGCCAGCTGGGCCGGCGCGACCGTGCGCAGCAGCAGGTACAGCGCGACGTACCCGGCCGTGCTGGCGGCGCCCACCACGACGAAGCGGGCCAGCTGCCGACGGCGGGCCGCGGTGCCCGGCTCACGGCCCAGCTGCGGCACCGTGATCCGGCCGAGGCCCAGCCCGGCGCCGAGCCGGGCGATGCCGCGCAGGTCGGCGACGACGGTGGGCAGCAGCCGCACCCGGGAGTCAAGATCGTCGGTCCAGTCCACCGGCACCTCGTGGATGCGCAGCCCGGCCCGCTGGGCGAGGATCAGCAGCTCGGTGTCGAAGAACCAGCCCGGGTCGGTGGCCAGCGGCAGCAGCGCCCCGGCCCGGGCCCGGCTGATCGCCTTGAAGCCGCACTGGGCGTCGGAGAACCTCGCCCCGAGCGCGGCGTGCAGCAGCAGGTTGTAGCCGCGGGACAGGATCTCCCGGCGCGGGCCGCGGATCACCCGGGCGCCACGGCCCAGCCGGGTCCCGATGGCCACGTCGCTGTGCCCGGACAGCAGCGGCGCGACCAGCGGGAGCAGGGCGTTGAGGTCGGTCGACAAGTCGACATCCAGGTAGGCCAGGACGTCGGCGTCGCTGCCGGACCAGACGGCCCGCAGCGCGCGGCCGCGGCCGGGCTCGGCCAGCCGGGTGGCATGGACCCGGGGGAGGGCACCGGCCAGCGCGCAGGCCGTGGCCCACGTGCCGTCGGTGCTGCCGTTGTCAGCGATGGTGATGCGGGCGGTGAAGGGGAACCCGGCGTCCAGGAAGGCGTCCAGTCTGCGCACGCTCGGGCCGAGATCTCGTTCCTCGTTCAGGACGGGGACGACGATCTCGACCTGCGCCGCTGCCCGGCCGCTGACCTGCAGCGGGTGGCCCTGCTCGAGCAGTTGACGTGTCATGCCGACACGCTCGGCGATCAGCCTGCGGCGCTCCTCCGGCTGGCTTCTGCGCTGTCTCTGTCCCGGCGGGCGAGTTCAGGGCCGGCGGGCGGGTTCAGGGCCGGCGGGCGGGTTCAGGGCCGGCGGGCGGGTTCAGCCGGCGGCGGGCGGGTTCAGCCAGCGGGCCGCCCCTTAGTGTCCGCCGGCGATGGCGCCGCGTCGCCGGTCCGGCAGGACGCGCCCGCCACGCCCGGCGCCCCGTGCAGCGCCACCGCCCGGGTGCAGCGCATGCTGCTGCCCACGGTGAACGCGACGACCGTGATCAGAATGGCCAGCAGCAGGGCCGGCAGAGCCATGATCCTGGCCTGACGGCCGGTCAGGACCGTCCGGCCGCGGAGCCGCAGGCCGCTCGCACCGGGGCTGGCCGCGACCGGGCCGCCGGCCCCCGCACTGCCGCGCGCACCCGCGGGCCGGGGCGGCAGCCGCACCGCGTCCTCGTCCGGGATCAGATCCCGGATGGTCAGCTTGCTGAAGACCCGGTACATGCCGGTGAGGTGCGGCGCCTCGGAGGCCAGCTCAGCACTGATCCGGTCGAGGATGTCGCGGTCATCGGCGGGCAGGGTCATCGCAGTACTGCTTCCGGTCTGGCGGCCTGAATGCCACCGGCGGAAGGCCCGCGCGGTGGCCCCTAGTGGCTACCCGCGTGCCGCAAGTCAAACATCGGATCAGGCCGGCTCAAACATCGGATCAGGCCGGCGGGGCACCACCCGCCGCGAGCAGGCCCTGGGCCTTGCCGATCCGGGTGTCCAGGTCGGCCAGGAACCCGGTCAGCGCGTCCCGCTTGGCCTGCACGGTGTCCCGCAGGTCCTGCTGCAGGGCCAGGCACTCGCGCAGCAGCGCCCGCCGCTCCGCATCGCTGGTGCGCTCGTCCCGGTAGGTCAGCCGGATCTCGGCCAGCCGGTCCTCGTTGCGCAGCACCAGCGCGATCTCCTCGAGGTTCAGGCCGAGCAGGGCCTGCAGCTCACGGATCCGCGCCACCCGGGTCAGGTCGCCTTCTGAGTACCGCCGCATGCCGCCGGGCGTGGTGCGGGCCGGGACCAGCAGGCCGATCTGCTGGTAGTAGCGCAGCGCCCGGGCGGACACCCCGGCCCGGGCGGCCGCCTCGCTGATGCCCAGCAGCCGCTCGCCGGCGGCCGGCCCTCGCGGGGCGGCCGGGGCGGCCACGGGTGAGCTGCTAGGCACCGGGTTCCCCGGCCGCCGCGCCTGGCCCGCCTGCGGACGGGCGGTCCGCACCCCCGCGGCCGTAATCCGTAAAGCTCAATGACCCGGTTCCGCGGCCGTTTCCCACGCTGGGCGCAGGCCGCCCGCCGCCCGGGGTGACCGGCTCCAGCCCGGCCAGCCCGCCGGCCTCGGCCGCGCCCTCGGCGAGCTCGTCCAGCACCGGCTCGGTCCGGTGGAAGTACTGGCGGCCACGGAGCGCGGAGAAAACGATGGCGACCGCGGTGGCCACGGCCGCGAACGTGAACGCCAGGTGCAGGCCGGCCGCGAAGGGCTGCTCGATCAGCTTGGGGAAGAACGACCGGCCGGTGATGTACGCGGCCTGGTGGGCGGGCAGCTGCTGGAGCGCGCCGGTCGGGCCGAGCAGCTCCTTGATCGGGTTGAAGCCGAGGAACGCGGAGAACAGGCTGCCGATCGGCGGCTGGCTGGCCACGGTGTGCGCGGCCTGCGGGGCCACCCCGGCCGCGGTCAGGCCCTTGTACAGGTGGCTGGGCAGCCGGGCGGCCAGGCCCAGCGTGACGATCGTGAAGAACAGGCCCATGGACAGCACCGAGGCCGAGTTCTGGAAGGTGTTCAGCATGCCCGCGCCCGCGCCGCGCTGGTCCGGCGGCAGGCTGTTCATCACCCCGGCCTGGTTGGGGGAGAAGAACAGTCCCATGCCGACCGCGAACATGAAGATGAGCAGCCCGAACAGCCAGTAGCTGAAGTTGATCGGCAGCAGCTGGAGCAGCAGGAACGAGGCGCCGGAGACCACCAGGCCGACGGTGGCGAACAGCCGGGCCCCCCACCGGTCCGACGCGATCCCGGCGAGCGGCGCGACGATCAGGAACCCGAGCGTCAGCGGGATCATCGCGATGCCGGCCCATAGCGGGGTCTGGCTGAAGCTGTAACCGTGCTGCGGCAGCCAGATGCCCTGCAGCCAGATGATCAGCATGAACTGCATGCCGCCGCGGCCCAGCGCGCCAAGCAGGCCGGCGATGTTCCCGGCCGTGAACGCCCGGATCCTGAACAGGCCAAGCCGGAACATCGGCGCCTCGACCTTGGTCTCCACCCAGGCGAACAGCACCAGGATGGCGATCCCGCCGAAGATGGCGGCCAGCACCCTGGGATTCGTCCACCCGGTGGGGTGGCCGCCGTACGGCAGCAGCGAGTACACGATGCCGGTCAGCAGCGAGACCAGGCCGACCGCGAACAGGGTGTTGCCCAGCCAGTCGATCTTGGCGGGCCGCCGGACGCCGTTGTCCTTCAGCTTCAGGTACGCCCAGACCGTGCCGAACAGGCCGAACGGCACCGAGACCAGGAATACCAGCCGCCAGTTGACGGGCGCCAGCACGCCGCCGAGCAGCAGGCCCAGGAACGACCCGCCGACCGCCGCGACGCCGTTGATGCCCATCGCCTTGCCGCGCTCGTTCTCCGGGAACGCGTCGGTCAGGATCGCGGTCGAGTTGGCGAACAGGAACGCCCCGCCGACGCCCTGGAAGATCCGCATGACGATGATCCACATCGCCCCGGCCGTCCCGGTCAGCCAGGTCACCGACAGCAGGATCGAGAACAGGGTGAACACCGCGAAGCCCAGGTTGTACATCCGGACCCGGCCGTAGATGTCGCCGACCCGGCCGAGGCTCACCACCAGCACCGCGGTGACCAGCAGGAAGCCGAGGAAGACCCAGAGGAAGTAGGAGGTGTTGGACGGCACCAGCGGGTTGAGCTTGATGCCGCGGAACAGCGCCGGCAGCGAGATCAGCAGGATCGACTGGTTGATGGTCACCATCAGGATCCCGAGCGTCGTGTTCGACAGCGCGATCCACTTGTAGTGCACGCCGCGGCCGTCCGCGGCGGGCACTGCCAGCTGGGTGCTCCCGGGCCCCGGCATGGGCAGTTCTCCCTGTCCTCGTGCCGCACGCGCACGCGGGAAGGCCCGGCCAGCGCGGCAAAGTAGTTAGGAAGGCTCAGCATATCGGACCTTGACGTAAACGTCAGACCCGGGCCCCGGTGGCGGGTAGCGGTGGTTTGCCGTGGGTCAGCGGGGTAACTGCGGGATTCACCCATAGCGATGGAGGCTGACTTCACATGTACATCGGCGGCGGGGTAATCCTGCTGATTCTCCTGATCATCCTGGTCCTCTTCCTCCTCCGCCGCGCCTAGCGGCCAGGCCCGCGGCCGGCGGCGCACGGCCACCGGGCAGACTGCGGGCATGCAGCATTTCCCCCAGCCGGACGGGCTGCCGCCGGCCAACGGCTACAGTCACGCGGTCGCGTTCACCGGGCGGCTGGTGGTGATCTCCGGCCAGGTCCCGGCCGGCCCGGACGGCACGATCGTGGGCGCGGGCGACCCGGCCGCCCAGGTCCGCCAGGTGTTCACCAACCTGGTCACGGCGCTGGCCGCGGCCGGCGCCACGCTGGCGCAGGTGGTGAAGCTCACCGTGTTCCTCACGGACCTGGCCGACCTGGCCGTCTTCCGCGAGGTCAGGGACGAGTTCCTGGCCGGCGGGCCACCGCCGGCCAGTTCCCTCGTGCAGGTCGCCGGCCTGGTCAACCCGGGCTTCCGGGTCGAGATCGAGGCCCTGGCCGTGCTGCCTGACCAGGCCGTGCTGCCTTCCTAGCAGGGGAACCCGGGTGCGGTCGGCCAGGGCCCGGCCGCGCCGCGGCCCGGTCTGGGCCGCCGCGACCAGGCCGGACCGGCCGCCGCCGAGATCGCCGCCCAGTCCGCCCGGGAGCGGGCCAGCTAGCCGGCTCTGTCAGCCGGCCCTGTCAGCTGGCCCTGTCAGCTGGCGCTGTCAGCCGCAGCGGCCTCGAAGCGGTCGACCAGCTCGGTGGCCAGCGCCAGCGAGCTGGTGGCGGCCGGGGACGGGGCGTTGCGCACGTGGGTGGCGCCCGGCGTCGTGGAGATCACGAAGTCGTCCAGCAGCGTGCCGTCCCGGC
>DASVBE010000255.1:0-12563 GCA_036375995.1 Streptosporangiaceae bacterium
CGAGCCGATGCCCACCAGCGGGCCGAACGCGTGCGCCAGCGGGATGATCTCCCCGGCGCTGCCCACGCCGCCGCGCGGCACCGCGGGCACCAGGCCGGCGTTCAGCACGTCCGCGAGCCGCTGGCACAGCGCCGCGGACACCCCGGCGTCGCCGTTCAGGAACGTCCGCAGCCGGACCGCGAAGATCGCCCGCACGTCGCCGTACGGCAGCCAGGGCGGCCCGCCCACCGCCCGGGCCAGCATCAGGTTCCGCTGGTGCGCGCGCTGCTGGCCGTCGGTCAGGGCCACCCCGGACAGCGCGCCCAGGCCGGTGTTCACCCCGTACACCGGGCCGCCGTCGGCCAGCACCGCGCGGGCCCGGTCGCATTGCCGCTGCACGTCGTCCAGCAGCGACGGAGCCAGGGTGACGGGCCGGCCGTCCGCGATCGCCCCGATCAGGCCAGGGTCCAGGTCGTCCGGCCGGGTAATGACGACGGGTCCCGTGCTGGCTGGTCCCGTGCTGGCTGGTCCTGTGCTGGCTGGATCTGTCATCGGTAGCGCAGCACGGTGCCGGCCCCGGCCTCCTCGGCCCGGCGCAGGATCAGCCGTCCCACCGCGACGTCGAGCAGGGACAGGCCGCGGTGCCAGAACAGGATCCGCTCGTCCGCCGATTCGCGGCCCGGCCGCTGGCCGGTGACCACCTGGCCCAGCTCGGCGTGCAGCGTGGCGGCGGACAGCTCGCCGCTGTCCACCTGGGCGCGCAGCGCGCCGAACCGGCCGGACTGAGCCTCCCGCCAGTCGTCCACCACGACCTTGTCGATCACCCGGAGCAGGTCCCTGTGCACCGCGCTGACCGTGCCGTAGGGCACCACCAGCGCGCCGGGGCGGACCAGGCCGGGGTGCAGCAGCGGGGCCGGCTCGGTCAGCCGGGTCGCCTCCACCAGGATGTCCGCGCCGTCGAACGCCTCTGCCACGGAGCCGGTCACCCGCACCGGGGTGGCCGTCACCGCCCGGAGTTGCTCCGCGAACGCCTCCCTGGACTCCGGCCGGGCGCTGGTCACCCGGATCTCGTCCAGGCTGAAAAGACGGTCGAGAAGCGTGACGTTCCAGAACGCGGTGCCGCGGGACCCGGCGTGGCCGAGCACCCGGGCGTCGGGCCGGGCCAGGAACCGGGCCCCGACCGCGGTCATCGCGCCGGTCCGGCACGCGGTGATCAGCGTCGCGTCCAGCACCGCCCGCGGCGTCCCGGTCTCCGGGTCGTACAGCGTGAGCAGGCCCATCTCGCTGGGCAGGCCACGCTGCCAGTTCCGGTGGAAGTCGCCGACGACCTTGATGCCGCTGACCGCGCCGGGCCCGCTCAGGTGCCCGCGGAGCACGTTGAAGTGCCCGGCGCCGCCGTTGTCGGGGACCAGGTGCACCCGCGGCTCGAACACGACCGCGCCCTCGCCGTGCGCCCGGACCGCGTCCTGCACCGCGGCGACGATATCCGCCGTGGCGACGCCAAGACCGTCAATGTCAGGGCCGGACAGGAACCGGAGCGTCAGCTCCGGCCCCGCCCGGCCCGTGGTCTGGTCGCTCAGCTCTTCGTCGCTCAGCTCTTCGTCGCGTTGGTCAGGAAGATGTGGCCGACGGCCGTGGGGTAGGCGCCGTTCACGTTCTTCGCCATGGCGGTCAGATAGTTGTAGAAGTAGCCGTAGATGATCGGCGTCTCGTTCAGCAGCAGGGTCTGGATCTGGCCCGCGATCTGCCGCTGGCTGGACAGGTCAAGGGCGGCCGTGTACTGGGCCACCAGCTTGTCGTACTGGGCGTTGCTGAAGTGCGCCGCGTTCCACGAGCCGGTGCCCGTCTTGGCGTTGATGGTCTGCAGCGGTGCGCCGAGGAACACGTTCGGCACGCCGCGGTGGCCGTAGTCGACCAGGCTCATGGTCGCGTCCAGCCAGTCCGAGTTGCCGAAGGTGAACTTGCCGTAGTAGGCCGGAGACGCCTCCATCTTGACGCGCAGTGTGACCCCAATGGCCTTGGCCGACTCGGCCACGATCTGCGCGTAGTTGGCGATCTCCTGCACGTCGTTGCCGGTCAGCTGCATGGAGAAGCCGTTCGGCAAGCCGGCCGCGGACAGCAGCGACTTGGCTTCGGCGATGTTCTGCGTGCGCTGGGCCACGGACGTGTTGGTGGACGGGAACACTGGCGCGAACGGGCTGTCGTTGCCCACGTCGGCGAGCCCCTTGAACAGCGCAGTGACGATCTGCGGCCGGTTCAGCGACAGCGCGATCGCCCGGCGCACCCGGGCGTCCTTGAACGGTGCCTTGTCGTTGCGCATGGACAGCTCGCGGTGCGCGCTGGACTTGAGCTTGATGATGTTGTAGCTGCCGTTCAGCAGCTGCTCGCCGCCGGACACCGAGAACTGGCCGACGACGTCGATCTGCCCGCCGGTCAGGGCCAGGATCTGCGGGGTCTGGGTGTCGTAGAAGGTGAACTCGGTGGCCGCGGGCAGCGCTTTGCGGCCCCAGTACGACGCGTTGCGGGTGAACGAGGCGCCCTGCTTGGCGGTGTAGCTCTTCATGACGAACGGGCCCGTGCCGGGGAACTCGCTCTCCCACTTACCCGGGTCGTAGTTGTTCGGCATGATGATCATGTTGTAGTTGTCGGACGAGGTCAGGTACGGGAAGTTCCCGTTCGGCGCCGCCAGGTGGAACTCGACCGTGAAGTCGTCCTTCTTCACCACCCCGTCCGGGGTCAGCACCCCGCCGAACGCGGACAGCGCGGCACCCTCGCCCTTCGGGTTGGTCTGCGTCTTGTAGGTGTAGACCACGTCGTCGGCGGTCAGCGCGGCGCCGCTGTGGAACTTCACGCCCTGCCGGATCTTGAAGGTCCACACGTCCGCCTTGGCGTTGGCCTTCCAGCTCTCCGCCAGCGCCGGCTGGAGCTTCAGATGCTGGTCGGAGAACGTCAGGTACTCACCGGTCTGGCCGAGCATGTCCAGGCCGCCCTGGTCGGCGACGGTGATCGGGTTGATCGCCCCGGCCGGGGTGATGATGCCGGCCTTGATCGTGGCGCCCGCCTTCCCGGCCGGCCCGCTGCCGCTGGACCCGGTGGCCGGGCTGGAGCCGCCGGGGCTGCTCGACCCGCAGGCGGAGATGATCGCGCCGAGAACCGGCAGCGATATGCCCACCACGGTGCCGCGGCGTATGAAATCCCGCCGGGACAGCCGCCCGGCGGCGAATTCGTCGATGATGTGGTTCCCGACTGCTCCCTGGCCCTCCCGCAGGCGGTCGAGCCGGCGATGATCAGCGTTCACCTTGGTCCTCCTGTGACCTGTGCCAGACGGCAAATCCGCCGCCCGGCCGAATCGGAAAAACCTATTCCCCCAGCCGGCCCGGTGTCACGGCGCCTGCCCGGTGCTTTGCAGCGTTCTCAGTTCGTCGATCGGGATGTGGCAGCGCATGAGGTGCCCGGGGGCCACTTCGGCCAGCGGCGGCTCGGTGCTCTCGCAGATCCCGCTGGCCAGCTTCCGCGGGCAGCGGGTGTGGAACACGCAGCCGCTGGGCGGGTCCGCCGCGGACGGGATCTCGCCGGACAGCCGGATCCGTTCCCGGTGCTGCCCGTCGATGCTCGGCACCGCCGACAGCAGGGCCTCGGTGTAGGGGTGGTGCGGCCCGGAGAACACGTCCTCGGCCGGGCCGAGCTCCTGCACCCGGCCCAGGTACAGGACCGCGATCCGGTCCGACAGATAGCGGACCAGGCCCAGGTCGTGCGAGATGAACAGGTACGTGACGTGTTCCTTGGCCTGCAGGTCGACGAGCAGGTTCAGGATGGCGGCCTGCACCGAGACGTCCAGCGCGGAGGTCGGCTCGTCGCAGACCACGATTCGCGGCCCGCTGGCGAACGCCCGGGCGATGGCCACCCGCTGCTTCAGCCCGCCGGACAGCTGCGAGGGCCGCATCGGCAGGTGCCGCTCCTCCAGCCGGACCGAGCGGGTCAGGTCGAGCAGCCGCTCCTGCAGGTGCGCGCCGGACAGCCCGGCCAGCCGGGACAGCGGGCGGCCGATCAGCCGCCGCACCGTGTGCCGCCGGTTCAGCGCCGAGTCCGGGTTCTGGAACACGATCTGCAGCGCCTTGAGCTGCTCGGTGGGCCGCTGCGCGGCGACCGGGCCCAGCTGCCGGCCGTCGAACTCGGCGACCGATCCCGGGTCCGGGCGGGTCAGCCCGAGCAGCGCCCGGGCCAGCGTGGTCTTGCCGCTGCCGGACTCGCCGACCAGGCCGAGGGTTTCCCCGCGGCGCAAGTCCAGGTCCACGCCGGCCAGCGCATGCACCGCCTCGGACCGGGAGCGGAAGGTCTTGCCCAGGCCGCGCATCACCAGCACGGGCTCGGCGTCGGAGGCCGGGCCGGGCAGGGCCACGGTCTCCGGGGTGGTGCGCGGCATCTCCGGTGCCTGCTCGTGGAAGAAACACCGGGAGGTGCGGCCGGGACCGGTATCGAACGCGGGCGGCACGGCCTCGTGGCACTGCTCCTCGGCGATCGGGCAGCGCGGCGCGAACACGCAGCCGGCCAAGGTGTGCCCGGGTCCGGGCTGGAATCCCGGGATCGTGTCCAGCCGCCCAGCGTCCTTGCGCTGGCCGCGGCGCGGGATGCAGCGCAGCAGGCCGACCGTGTACGGGTGCCGCGGCGAGTCGAAGACCTGCTGCGCCAGGCCCTGCTCGACCAGCTCGCCGGCGTACAGCACCCCGACCCGGTCGCACATCTTCGCGATCACGGCCAGGTTGTGGCTGATGAACAGCACGGACGTCTCGAACTCGGCCCGCAGCCCGGCGACCAGGTCCAGCACCTCGGCCTCGACCGTGGCGTCCAGCGCGGTGGTCGGCTCGTCCAGGATCAGCAGCGACGGCTCGGCGGCCAGCGCCATCGCGATCACTGCCCGCTGGGCCATGCCGCCGGACAGCTCGTGCGGGTAGCGGCCCATGACCCGGCCGGGGTCGGAGATCTGCACCTTGCGGAGCATGTCCTCGGCCCGGTGCAGTGCGGTCTGCCGGTCCTGGCCGGCCACCTCGAAGACCTCGGCGACCTGGCGGCCGACCCGGATGGACGGGTTCAGTGCCTTCCCCGGCTCCTGGTACACCATCGAGACCGTGGTGGCCCGCAGCTCGCGCAGCTCGCCCCGGTTCAGGCCGAGTACGTCCCGGCCGTTGATGGCCATCGAGCCGGCGCTGACCCGGCCGTTGCGGGGCAGGTAGCGGGTCAGCGCCAGGGCGACGGTGGACTTGCCAGAACCGGATTCGCCGACCAGCCCGTAGGACTCCTGGCGGCCGATGGTGAACGACACGTCCTTCAGCGCCTGCCGGTCCTGGCCCCGGACGGTGTACGTGACGTCGAGGTGCTCGACCTCCACCGCGGCCGGCGCCGCGGCGGACGGCCCGGCGGCGGCCGTTTCGCTGGGTGCCGTCATGACGCCAGCACCTGCTCGATCGAGTCGGTGACCAGGTTGATCGCGACCACCAGGGAGGCGATGGCCAGGGCCGGGAACAGCGTCATCCACCAGTACCCGGCGCCCAGCGTGACGTAGTTCTTGGCGATGTCCGAACCCCAGTCCGGGGTCGGTGGCTGGATCCCGAAGCCCAGGAAGGACAGCGTGGCCACGGCGAAGATCGAGTACCCCAGCCGGACGGTGAACTCGACCAGGATGGCCGGCAGCACGTTCGGCAGGATCTCGGTGAACATGATGTACCAGGGTTTCTCGCCCAGCAGACGGGCCGAGGACAGGTAGTCGAGCTGGCTTTCCACCTGCACCGCGGACCGCACCGTGCGGGCGATCAGCGGGGTGAAGATGAACCCGATGACCAGGATCAGGGTCAGCGGCGACGGGCCGAGCGCGACGATGAACAGGAACGCCACGATCACCACCGGCAGCGCCAGCACCGCCTCGATGACCCGTCCGATCACGGCGTCGACGGCCCCGCCCAGATACCCCATGATCAGCCCGAACATCGTGCCCAGCACGGTGCCGAGCAGCGTGGCGAGGGGGCAGACGACCAGGATGTACCTGGCCCCGACGATGACCCGGGACAGCACGTCCCGGCCGATCTGGTCGGTGCCGAACCAGTGCGCGCCGGACGGGCCGTTGTTGACCGCCAGCAGCTGCTGGGCGTAGGGGCTGTGCGGGGCGATCACGGTGCCGAACACCGCGCACACCACCCAGAACAGCAGGATGCCCATGCCTGCCAGGAAGGTCGGCCGGCGCAGCAGCAGCCGCCACGGCGCGGCCGAGGTGGACCGGCGGGTATGCGCGACGGCGACCGCGGCGGCGGGCGGCGGCGCCGCGACGTCCGTCATGCGCCTGCCCCGGTCCGCAGCCGCGGGTTGAGCGCCGTAGACAGCAGGTCCGCGAAGAGCGTGGCCACCATGTACACCACCCCGATGGTCAGGATCCCGGCTTCCAGCATGGGGAAGTCCTTCGCGTTCGCCGCCCGGTAGATCAGGTTCCCGATGCCCTGGTAGTTGAAGAGGGTCTCGACCACCACCAGGCCGCCGATCAGATAGCCGGTCTGGGTGGCGATCACGGTGATCGTGGGCAGCAGCGAGTTGCGCAGCACGTGCCGCCGGATCACGGTCCAGCGGGGCAGGCCCTTCAGCGTCGCGGTGCGGGCGTAGTCCGACTCCAGCGCCTCGATCGTGCCCGCCCTGGCCATCCGCGCGATGTAGCCGAACAGGATCAGGATCAGCGGGATGGCGGGCAGGATCAGGTGGTACAGCTGCTCGCCCGCGGACGCGCCCGCGCCGGCCGAGGCGGTCACCGGCAGTATCTTCAGCTCTATCCCGAAGATGACGATGACCACGATGCCGGACACGAACTCGGGCACGGTCGTGGCGGACAGGCCGGCCACCGAGATGACCCGGTCCGCCCCCCGGCCCACGTTGAGCGCGGCGATGACCCCGCCGGCGATGCCGAGCGGCACCACGGTCACGAACGCCAGCGCGGCCAGCTTGATCGAGTTGAACAGCGCGGACTGGATGAACGGCCAGACCGGGGTGCGGAACTGGTAGGACTGCCCGAAGTCGCCGTGCACCAGCCCGCTGATCCACGACCAGTACTGGGTGACCAGCGGCCGGTCCACGCCCAGCTGGTGGTCCAGGGCGCGCACCGCGCTGGGGCTGGCCAGGGGGCCGAGGATGGCCCGGGCCGGGTCGCCGGGCAGCACCTGGCCGGCGAAGAACACGATCAGGCTCAGCAGGAACAGGGTGATGAGTGCCAGCCCGAGCCGGCGGACAAGGTACATCGTCATACGGTGCCCTCCCCGTTGCCGGTGTTCCGACCATACCGCTAGGGATGGCCCCTCCACGCGAGCTGCTAGTTTCCCGCTAACCGTCCGTTAATGCACGCACCGATGCGAATTCGCGACCACGCAAGGCCTGGGCCGGGTCGTCTGGCCAGGCTCGCCGCGGCAGGGCAAGATGGCCTGGCCGGCCCTGTTCCGGCCGGGCCGGGCGGCCCGTTCCGGCCGCACAGGAGGGGTGCGCGTGAAGATCACCGCGATCCGGCTCGACCGGCTGCGGCGGTCCCT
Source organism: Streptosporangiaceae bacterium (assembly GCA_036375995.1). GTDB lineage: Bacteria > Actinomycetota > Actinomycetes > Streptosporangiales > Streptosporangiaceae > DASVBE01. The sequence continues at coordinate 7,536 of DASVBE010000255.1, forward strand.
TGACCCGCCGTTCCTGGCCGCCTGGGATCCGGTGCCGCGCCGCTGGTTCGACGCCACGCTGGTCCGGGTGGACACCGACGAGGGCCTGACCGGGTACGGCTCGGGCGACACGATGGACGGCTTCGAGCCGTATGCGGACCTGTTCGTCGGCCAGGACCCCCGGCAGATTGCCCGGCACGTCCGGGTCCTGGAGACGATCAGCTTCCACGCGGGCCGGTACTGGCCGCTGGAGGCCGCCCTGTGGGACATCATCGGCCAGGCCGCGGGGCAGCCGGTGGCCGCGCTGTTCGGCGGGGCGGCCGCCCGGATTCCCGCGTACGCGTCGTTCGGCGAGGCTCGCGCCCCGCAGGCCCGGGCCGAGGCGGCACTGGCCGCACGGGAGGCCGGGTTCCGCGCCGTCAAGCTGCGGATCGACCGGCGGGATCCGGCCGCCGGACTGGCCGCGGTCGCCGCGGTCCGCGCGGCCGCCGGGGACGGCCTGGAGATCATGGCTGACCTGAATCAGTGGTGGCGGATGGCCGGGGACGTCTCGGCCAGCCTGGACATGCCCGCGGTGCGGCTGCTCGCCGCCGGGCTGGCCGATCTGGGCGTGTGCTGGCTGGAGGAGCCGCTGCCCGGTGGCGACTGGGCGGGCATGCGGGCGCTGCGCGAGCAGGCCGGGATCCGGGTGGCCGGCGGGGAGATGGCCAGGTCCCCGGCGGAGCTGCTGGACGCGCTGGCAGCCGGCGCGCTGGACGTGGTGCAGCCCGACGTGGTCCTGTCGGTCGGCCTGTCCCGGGCCCGCACCATAGCGGAGGTGGCCCTGCTGCAGGGTCGCTGGTTCACCCCGCACACCTGGACCAACGGGCTCGGCCTGCTGGCCAACCTGCACGTGGCCGCGGGGGTGGGCGGCGGGCCGTGGCTGGAGTACCCGTGGGATCCGCCGGGCTGGACCGCGGAACGCCGGGACTTCTTCCTGGCCGAGCCGGTGCGCCCGGACGCGGACGGCTGCCTGGCCGTGCCGGATGCGCCCGGGCTCGGCGCCCGGATCGACGAAGCGTCCGTGGCCCGCTGGGCGGCCCCGTGACCGGCTCAGGGAGCTGGCGGCCGGGCCGGGCCCGGTCGGCCGTGGGCGGCGCCGAGCTCGACCTCACCGCGGGGCCCGCGTGGTTCGGGGCCGGGTCAGTGCGCCGGCTGCCGGACGTGGTGGCCGCCACCGGAGCCGGGCTGGCGGTGCTGGTCACCGACGCCGGGCTGGTTGCCACCGGTCTGGTGGACTGGGTCACCGAGCTGCTGGACGGGGCGGGCCTGACGGTGACGGTGTTCGACGGGGTGCACGCCAACCCCACCACCAGCGACCTGGCAGCGGGCGCCGAAACCGTCCGCTCCGTGCTTGACCAGGCCGTGCTTGACCAGGCCGCGCTGGATCGGCCGGGTAGCCCGGCCGCGGTCTGCCTGGTCGCGGTGGGCGGCGGGTCGCCGATCGACGCGGCCAAGGGCATCGCGGTGGCCGCGGTCAACCCGCAGCGCGGCCGCGACCTGGATTACCGGGGCCAGTTCGCGGCGCCGCCGCTGCCGATCGTGGCCGTGCCGACCACCGCGGGCACCGGCGCGGAGACGAATGCGTTCGGCGTGGTCACCGACACCGGCGCGGGCCGGAAGTTCTACGTCGGGTCCAGCCTGACCCGGCCTGCCGTGGCCATCCTGGACCCGGAGCTCACCGTGGGCCTGCCGCCCCGGCCCACCGCGGCGACCGGCCTGGACGCGCTGACTCACGCCGTGGAGTCGTACCTCTCGATCCGGGCCAACCCCGTGTCCGATGGGATCGCCGTGCAGGTGACCGGCATGGTGGCGGATTTCCTGCCGTCGGCGGTGGCGGACGGCGCGGACCGGGAGGCCCGGGCCCAGCTGCTGCTCGCCGCGCACCTGGCCGGGACTGGCATGGCCCGCACCGGACTGGGCCTGTGCCACGCGATCGGGCACGCGATCGGCGGCCGGCTCGGCGTCCCGCATGGTGAGGCGCTGGCCCTGGTGCTGCCGCAGGTTCTGCGGTTCAACGCGGCGGTCTGCCGGGAGCGGATCGCGGACCTGGCCTTCCCGCTCGGGGCCGGCCGCACCGGCCGGTCCGCGGCCTGGAACGCGGACGCCGCCATCGACGCGGTGGCGGCGCTGGCCGCCTCGCTCGGGCTCGGCGAACTGCCCGCCGGTATCGCGCTGACCCCGGCCGACTACCCGCAGATCGCCGAGGATGCCCTGGCCGACGAGGTGCTGGCGAACACGCCGCGCCAGCCGGCCGCCGCCGATATCACGTCACTGCTGGCCGACGCCTGCCAGCCGAGGAGATGAGGATCCGGCCATGACCAACCCCCGTCCCGCCGCAGGGCCGCGCCCGGTCCGTGCCCCCCGCGGCCCTGAGCTGTCCTGTCAGGGCTGGCCGCAGGAGGCCGCGCTGCGGATGCTGATGAACAACCTGGACCCCGAGGTCGCCGAGCACCCGGACCAGCTCATCGTGTACGGCGGGTCCGGCCGGGCGGCGCGGAGCTGGGAGGCGTTCGACGGGATCGTCGCGTCGCTGCGCGACCTGGGCGGCGACGAGACCCTGCTGGTCCAGTCGGGTAAGCCGGTCGGCATCATGCGCACGCACGAGTGGGCGCCGCGGGTGCTGATCGCCAACTCGCTGCTGGTCCCGCAGTGGGCCACCTGGGAGGAGTTCCGGCGCCTCGAGTCGCTCGGGCTGACCATGTTCGGCCAGATGACGGCCGGCTCGTGGATCTACATCGGCACCCAGGGCATCCTGCAGGGCACCTACGAGACGTTCGCCGCGGTCGCGGCCAAGCGGTTTGGCGGCAGCCTGGCCGGCACGATCACGCTGACCGCCGGTCTGGGCGGGATGGGCGGTGCCCAGCCGCTGGCCGTGACGATGAACGGCGGCGTGGCGATCTGCATCGACTGCGACCCGTCCCGGATCGACCGCCGGATCGAGCACGGCTACCTGGACGAGCGGGCGGAGGACACGGCCGACGCGGTGCGCCGGGCGGTGGCCGCCAGGGATGCCGGGCGGCCGCTGTCGGTCGGGCTGCTCGGCAACGCCGCCGACATCCTGCCCGAGCTGCTGGCGGCTGGCGCCCCTGTTGATGTGGTCACCGACCAGACCTCGGCCCATGACCCGCTGACCTACCTGCCGCGCGGGGTGGCGTTCGAGGACATGGCCGCGCTGCGGGCCGAGGACCCGGCCGGGTTCACCCGGCGGGCCCGCGAGTCGATGGCTGTTCATGTCGAGGCGATGGTCGGGTTCGCCGACGCGGGCGCCGAGGTGTTCGACTACGGTAACTCGATCCGCGGCGAGGCCGAGCTGGCCGGATACACCCGGGCGTTCGCGTTCCCCGGCTTCGTGCCGGCGTATATCCGGCCGCTGTTCTGCGAGGGCAAGGGCCCGTTCCGGTGGGCTGCGCTGTCCGGCGACCCGGCCGATATCGCGGCCACCGACGACGCGATTCTCGGCCTTTTCCCGCAGAACGAGGGGCTGACCCGGTGGATCCGGATGGCCAGGGAGAAGGTGCACTTCCAGGGCCTGCCGGCGCGGATCTGCTGGCTGGGCTACGGCGAGCGGCACCTGGCCGGACTGCGCTTCAACGAGCTTGTCCAGCGCGGGGACGTTTCCGCGCCCATTGTCATCGGCCGCGATCATCTCGACTGCGGCTCGGTGGCCTCGCCGTACCGGGAGACCGAGGCGATGGCCGACGGGTCGGACGCGATCGGCGACTGGCCCGTGCTCAACGCCCTGGTCAACACGTGCTCAGGGGCGTCCTGGGTGAGCGTGCACCACGGCGGCGGAGTGGGCATCGGCCGGTCCCTGCACGCCGGCCAGGTGACCGTGGCGGACGGAACGGCGCTGGCCGCCGAGAAGCTGGAGCGGGTGCTGACCAACGACCCCGGGATGGGTGTCATCCGGCACGTGGATGCGGGCTACCCGGACGCCGCCCGGGTCGCGGCGGAGCGGGGCGTTCGCGTCCCCATGGCCGACGCGGCCGGCCAGAATTAACAAACGTTAACCCTCCGTACGGTCCGGACGGTTCATGCCCCGTGCGACAATTTTGCCGGGAATGTCGGGACAGGAGGGTGCATGAGCGAGGCCGGGCGGGTGCCCGACGGTGTCGACGTCACCCGGCCGAGTCCGGCCCGGCTCTACGACTACTACCTCGGCGGCACCAGCAATTTCGAGGTGGACCGGATCGCCGCGGACAAGCTGCGCGAGATCATGCCGGAGCTGTCCGACATGGCCTGGTCGAACCGGGGCTTCCACCAGCGGGCCGCGGAGTTCATCGCGGCCCAGGGCATCCGCCAGTTCATCGACATCGGCTCCGGCCTGCCCGCGACGGGCAACACCCACGAGGTTGTGCTCAAGGTCGCGCCCGACGCCCGGGTGGTGTACGTCGACCACGACCCGATGGTCGCGGCGATGGCCGAGGGGCTGATCGCGGACCCGGAGTCGGCCCGGCTGATCGAGGCCGACGTGCGCGAGCCGGACGTCCTGCTGAGCCACCCGGTGCTGGCCGAGATGATTGACTTCAGCCTGCCGGTGGGCCTGCTGATGACCGCGGTGATGCACTTCGTGGCCGACGGGAGCGACCCTAAGGGCCTGATCTCCCGGTACGTGCAGGCGCTGGCCCCGGGCAGCTACCTGGCGCTGTCCCAGGGCACCTCGGACAACCTGCCGCCGAAGATGGTGGCGGCGGCCAAGGAGATGTACAGGCAGTCGACCGAGCGGCTGTACCCGCGGCCGAAGGCCGTGATCGAGTCCTTCTTCGAAGGCCTGGAACTGGTGGAACCGTACCCCGGCGCCGGTCCCAGCCTCTGCTTCGTCGGCATGTGGGGCGCGCAGGACCCGCAAGCCGCCGACAGCGACGGCTCCCGCATCATGTACTGCGGCGTAGCCCGCGTCCCGTAGGGTCCGGGCTCAGGCGCCGGAACGGATCCGGGCGATGAAGCCGGCCCACTGATCCGCGCTGAGGATCAGAGCGGGCCCGGACAGGTCCTTGGAGTCGCGGA
>DASVBE010000279.1:0-4102 GCA_036375995.1 Streptosporangiaceae bacterium
CGCAGCACCGCCGTCCGGTAGACCCGGGCCGCCGCCAGCGCCACGGCGGCTGTGCACACCAGGCTCGCCAGCACCGACAGCAGGAACTGCCACCAGGTAGCCTCGCCGAACCCGACCAGGGCCGGCATGGCGAAAGGGGCGGTGGGGGGCAGGTAGGCGAGCACCTTCACCAGCGGCGAGGCGCTGCCTGAGCTGACCCCGATGAGCGAGGCGATGTAGCCGAAGATGAGGGGTGCGCTCAGGGGCAGCGTCAGGCTCTGAGCCTGGTCCTGGCGCTCCGCCAGCGAGCCGGCCGCGGCGTACACCCAGCTGTAGAAGGCGTACCCGAGGACCAGCCACACGAGGGTCGCGGCCACCACGAGCGGGGCGGCACCCTGCACCAGGCTCGACCCCACCACCTTGGCCAGCCCCAGCGCGAACACGACGAGGGCGGCCGCCTGGGCAAGAGCGACCGTACCGATCCCGATGACCTTGCCCGCGAGCAGGTGGATCGGGCGCACCGTGGCGAGCAGGACCTCTATCACCCGGCTGGCCTTCTCTTCCATCACCCCCATGAGCGTCCAGGCGAGGTACTGCATGAGCACGATGAAGATGAGGATCACGCCGAGCAGCGCCGTCGCCTCCGCGGTGGTGCGGGGCGGCTTGGCCGGCTGGATGCTCTCGACCGGCACCGGCTTGGCCCGGGCGACCGTGGCCGCCTGCCGCGGGGTCAGGCCCGCCCGGGTAAAGGCGCGCTGCACCCCCAGAGCCAGGGACACGGCCCGCACGTAGCGGGCCCCGGCCGACGTGTCGGTCGCCGGCACGGGATCCTGCACCAGGATGGCTGGCTGGCCACTCACCACCATGTCGACCAGGCCTGCGCTGAGGGCGGCCCGCGCCCGCGGCAGGTCCGGCTCATCGACGAGCACCACAGTCAGCCCCACGTCCCTGGCCAGGCCCTGCAGCTCGGCCCGGAGCGGCGCGGAGCCGGCCACCACTCCTACCTTCCGTTGCACGGTGGCCGTCCCGCCGTGCCGGGCGGGGATGACCACGGCGGCCGCCACCACGGCGAACAGGATGACCGTCACCACCCGGAACAACCGCCCGCGCACCCGCTCACGGATCTCGCGCCCGGCCACCAGGCCCGTGTCGCCCAGAAGCCCCCGGCCCGGGAATCGCGCCGTGACGGTGCGTCTCCGCGGCGCCGGGCCCTGGCCGCGGCGGCGCAGCCGGAGGCCGGCGATGAACGCCACGGCCACCGCGGCGATGATGACGGGAAGTGCCTTCACCGGCCCACTGCCTCCCGGAAGACCTCGGACAGGCGGCGGCGCTCGAAGACGAACTTGGTGACCCGGCCCGCCGACCGTGCCGCGTCCAGTACCGCATCGCTGCTGGCGGCCTCGCCGAGGACGAGCCTGACCTCGCCGCCATCCATCTCGGACACCGTGACTCCGGCGATGGCGCGTGCCCACTGTCCCTGGCGGTCTCCCTCCACCCGGACCGCGAGCCTCCGGGCCCCGCTCGCGGCCAGCTCGTCGACGGTTCCGCTGGCCACCAGCCGCCCGTGGTCGATGATGGCCACCGACTCGCACAGGTCCTCGACCAGGTCGAGCTGGTGGCTGGAGAACAGCACGCAGCGCCCGGAACGAGCCCGTTCCACCAGGACCTCCCCGATGGCGTCAAGGCCGGCTGGGTCCAGGCCGGCCAGGGGCTCGTCGAGCACCAGGGCAACCGGGTCGTGAACGAGCGCCGCCGCCAGCTGCACCCGCTGCTGGTTGCCGTGCGACAGCGACTCGACCTTGCTGGCCGCCCGGTCCGCCACCGCGAGCCGCTCGAGCCATTGGGCGGTGGCGGCGGCGGCCGCCGGCGCGTCCATCCCGTGCAGCCGGCCGATGTACTCGACCTGCTCCGCCACGCGCATGCTTGGGTAGAGGCCCCGTTCCTCCGGCATGTAACCGAAGCGGCGCCGCTGCGTGGGCCCGACCGGTGCGCCGTCCCACCGTACCGAGCCCGCGTCGAGGTCGGTCAGGCCGAAGATGGCCCGCATGGCGGTGGTCTTGCCGGCCCCGTTCGGGCCGAGGAAACCCACCACCTGCCCCGCCGGGACGCTGAAGGTCAGGTTGTCGAGAGCCGTGACGCTGCCGAACCGGCGGCTCAGGCTGTCCAGCTCCAGCAGACCGGGCACGACCGCAGCCTAGATCCTTCCCCGGGGTTCCGGCCACGAGCCAGGTGCGGTCCGGCCGCGGGGCTACCGCCGGGCCCCGCTGGGCCCCGCTGGGTCAGGCGCCGCCGTCCGTCTTCTCGAGCCAGTGCATGATGCCGGCCACGTTGGGCTCGGCGCCGGCGACGCGCTCGAACTTCTCGGCCAGGTAAGGGTCGGCGTCGTCGCGGAGGACGGCGTAGCGGCCGCGGGTGCGCTCGGCCACCATGGCGGCGGCGTGGTCGAGGCTCAGGCCCGACCCCACGGCCCGCTTCGTCTCGTCCACCCACAGGCGGATCTCCTCGGCGGACCGCTCCAGGGTCTCGCCGACCGCGCTGACCGGCCCGAAGTGGCTGAACAGCAGCCGCTGTGGCCGCAATGATCTAAACGTACGCAGTGATGCGAGCGCGGCCCCGAGATCAAAGTCGGGCGGCGGCGTGGCGGGCCGCATGTCCCCGGTCTCCTGGATGTAGACCCCCGCCGCGTCGCCGACGTACAGGTCGCCGCTGACCGAGTCGATCAGGCCGACGTGGTGCCTGGCGTGGCCGGGGGAGTAGTGGCTGTCCAGGCGCCGGCCGCCGCCCAGGTCGATATGGCCGGCGTCGCCGACGGCGCGGATGCGCTCGGCCGGGGTGGGGGCCAGGCGCCCGAAGAGGGCGTCCAGTGCGTCGCCGTACACCATCTGCGCGCTGGCCATGAGCCGGGACGGGTCGGCCAGGTGCCGGGCTCCTTTCTCGTGGACCACGATCTCCGCGGCCGGAAAGTGCGCCGCGAGGTCGCCGGTGCCGCCGGCGTGGTCCAGGTGAATGTGGGTGACCGCGAGCGTGGCCAGGTCCGCAGGGCCGACTCCAAGGTGAGCCAGGGCCTCCGCGACCAGCGGGGCAGACGGGGCGGTGCCGGTCTCCACCAGGCACGGCCGGCCGGACAGGATCAGGTAGCCCGCGACGATCCCGCTGTACCCGGCCATCCGGGTATCGATCTGGTACACGTCATGCCCGAGGTCGGTAATGACATCCCCGGCTGCTGTGCCCGTTGTCCCGTTCATGGATCTATCGTCCCAGGGCCCCGAGTAGGATCGAAGCCGAGCCGGCCGCAGGTCCCCCGCGGCGCAGAGGCATGCCCCTGGCCTGGGCGCAGCCGGCCGTGGCGCCGTTGCCGTCGGCGTGACCGCCCCGGAGCCGACCGGAGAAGCCAGACCCGTGACCAGGATGCCCGCCCGCCCGAGCGCCGCGAACCGCGCGCCCGGCGGCGCGCGCCCGGCCGCGGGCCGGCCGCCGGTTGAGCCCGCCGGCGGCCCGGCCGCTGAGCCGGGTGGTGGGCCGGCGCCGGCCGCGGGGGACCGGAGCGGCGGCGGGCGGGGCGGCTCGCGGCGGACTGGGCCCGGCTCCCGCCGGATCCTCGGGCTGTCGCCGGCCGGGCTGATCATCGCCGCGGCCACGCTGCTCGCCGTCGGGCTGCGGGCCTACCAGCTGGCCCGGCCTGGGCATCTGCTGGCCGCGACCGAGTACGACGACGGTGCCGACTTCGGCAGCGCACTGCGCCTGGTGGGCGGGGCCATCCCGTACCGCGACTTCATCACGGTGCAGCCGCCGGGGATCACGTTCCTGATGGCGCCCGCCGCGCTGCTGGCCAAGCTGGCCGGCACCGACGCCGCGATGGCCGCCGGGCGGATCCTCACCGCGGCGGCCGGGGCCGCGGCGGTGCCGCTGGCGGGACGGCTGGTCCGGCACCGCGGCCTGACCGCGCTCACCATCGTCTGCGGTCTGCTGGCCGTCTACCCGCCCGCGGTGCAGTCCGCGCACACCGTGCTGCTCGAGCCGTGGCTGGTGCTGGCCTGCCTGGCCGGGGCCGTCGCGGTGTTCGACGGCGACCGGCTGGCCACCAGCACCCGGCGGCTGGCCTGGGGCGGCGCGGCGCTCGGCT
>DASVBE010000280.1:0-2311 GCA_036375995.1 Streptosporangiaceae bacterium
CGCTGGACCTGAACGGCCGCAGCGGCCCCCGGTCCGGCCAGGTGGCGCACGCGCTGATCGATGCCATCGCCCGCGGCCAGGTCCACGACGGCGACCGGCTGCCGTCCACCCGGACCCTGGCCGCGACGTTCGGCCTGGCGCGGACCGCTGTCGTGGCCGCCTACGAGGAGCTCACCGCGGCCGGGTTCCTGGTCGCCCGCCCGGGCGGGTCCACCTACGTGGAGCGCGGGGCCGGCGAGGCCGCACGAGCCGGCGCGTTCGGCGTCTCACTACCACCCCCGGCGCCCGCCGCCCCGCGCCCGGTCAGCCCGATCACCTACGACCTGCGGCCTGGCCTGGCCGACCCCGGCCTGATCTCCGAACGGGACTGGACCCGGGCCATGCGGCTGGCCGCCGCGCCGGCCCGGCAGCCGCCGCTCGACCTGCGCGATCAGCTCACCGGCCACCTGCGCCGCGCCCGCGGTCTTGCCGTCGACCCGGAGGACATCTTCCTGTTCCCGAGCGTCAGCAACGCGCTCCGGGCGGTCGCCGTCACCTGCGGGCTGGCCGGGAAGCCGGTCGCGTTCGAAGATCCCGGCTACGCCAAGGCCCGGCTCGCCCTGGGCGAGGCCGGCGCGGTCGTCCGCCCGGTGCCCGTCGACGACGACGGCATCAAGGCGGAGGACCTGCGCGGCAGCGACCGGGCCTGCTACGTCACGCCGGCCCACCAGTTCCCGCTCGGCGGCCGCATGCCGGTGCGCCGCCGGACCGACCTGCTCGCCTGGGCCACGGCCGCCGGCGCGCTCGTGCTTGAAGACGACTACGACGGCGAGTTCCGTTACGACGTGCCCCCGCTGAACCCGCTGCGGAGCATGCCCGCCGCCGCCGGTCACGTGGTCTACCTGGGCACCAGCTCGAAGATCCTGTCCCGCGGCCTGCGGGTGTCCTGGGCCGTGCTGCCCGCCAGGTTCCGCGCCGCGATGGCCGCCTACCTGGACGCCTCCGGCGAGGAGGTCAGCCAGGTCTCGGCCGCGTTCCTGGCCAGCTTCATCGCCATCGGCGCGCTGACGCGGCATCAGTCCCGGGCCATGCGCACCTACCGGGCCCGGCAGGAACGCTTCGTCGCCGCCTGCCGGGAGCACATCCCCGCCGCCCGGGCGCTCGGCATCGAGGCCGGGCTGCACGTCGCGCTGGTCTTCGGCCGGCCGCTGGACGACGAGGCCGCCGCGGCCCGGCTGGCCGGTGCCGGGCTGGCCTGCCTCCCGCTGTCCCCGTTCTGCGCCGGGCCTGCCCGCCGGTCCGGGCTGCTCTGCGGCTACTCGCGGCTGCCGGAGACCATGGCCCAGGGCGCGGCCGCCCTGATCGGCCGGGTCACCGCCGAGGAGATGGCGGCCCGTGGCGCATGACCTTGAGCACCGACGGCGAGACCGGCGTGTCGGCCGGCACGTGGTCCGACGTGCGCGGGTGCCCGTAGGCGCTGACGATCGGCAGGATCCCGGTCCACAGCCCGGGTGCGGCCTCGCCCGGCTCGGGCTCGCCCGGGCCCGCGTCCCGGATCTTGACCGTCCACTGGCCCTCGACGATGTCCATCGCCAGCGCGGTCGTCGCCGCGAGCTGCTTCTTGGTGTGGAACGGCACCTCGCCCGAGCGGCCCGGCGTCAGGCACTCGGAGATCTGGGTCAGCGCCTCGGCCGCCTCGTCCCCGCTGAGCGCGCGCAGTTCACCGTGCACGACGGCGGAACGGTAGTTGGCGCTGGAGTCGAACAGCGTGTGCGCGTAGACCCAGCCGTCGACGTGCATCACGCACAGCGCGGCCGGGGCGCCCGTGGCCACGTACCGCAGCGCCCCCGCGGCCACCGAGCCGTGCATCAGGATCCGGTCGCCCGCCCGGCCGTACAGCATCGGCACCACCCACGGCCTGCCGTCGGCCACCGTGCTCAGCGTCCCGATGTGGTGCCCGGCATCGAGCACGGCGTCCAGTTCGGCGCGCTCGTCCCGGGCCCGCTCCCGGTGCCGGTTGATCTGGTCCCTCCGTAGCGTCATGCCTCCCTAGCCTGCTCGGACCGGGCCCGCGAGCGCCAGACCGGTATGCGCGCCACCGGCCGGCCAGAATCTACGGGCGGGCCGCGCCGACCAAGGTGGACTTGTACCAGCCAGCCAGGGGCATCTTCTGCACGTCCTGCCCGGTCTGCGGGGCGTCGATGATGTAGCCGCCGCCCACGTAGATGGCCACGTGCCCCACTCCGTCGAAGTACAGCAGGTCGCCGGGCTCGAGCGCGGAGGTGGAGATGTGCGGCAGCGCGGCCCACTGCGCGTAGGTGGTACGCGGGAT
>DASVBE010000285.1:0-6134 GCA_036375995.1 Streptosporangiaceae bacterium
GGCGCGCCCCGTCCTGGCCCGGTTCCCGACGGCGGCCCTCGGCGGGATCGTCATCTTCGCCGCGCTGCAGCTGTTCGACGTGAAGGCGTTCCGGCGGCTGTTCGCCTTCCGCCGGGCCGAACTGCTGATCGCGGTGGCCGCGTGCGTCGGCGTGCTCGCCCTCAACATCCTCTACGGCGTGCTGATCGCGATCGCCCTGTCCGTGGCCGACCTGCTGGTCCGGGTAGCCCGCCCGCACGACGCGGTGCAGGGGATCGTCCCCGACCTGGCCGGCATGCACGACGTGGACGACTACCCCGAGGCGCAGACCATCCCCGGCCTGGTGGTGTACCGCTATGACGCGCCTTTGTGCTTCGCCAACGCGGAGGACTTCCGGCGCCGCGCCCTGGCCGCGGCGGATAAGGCAACGGGCCCGCTGCGCTGGTTCGTGCTCAACGTTGAGGCCAACGTCGAGGTCGACTTCAGCGCGCTGGAGGCGATGGCGGCGCTGCGCGAGGACATCACCGGCCGGGGTGCCGTGTTCGCCCTGGCCCGGGTCAAGCAGGACCTGCTGGCCCGGCTGAAGGCCTTCGGCCTGGCCGCCAGTATCGGTCCGGATCTGCTGTTCCCCACCCTGCCCACGGCCGTGCAGGCCTACCAGAACGGGACGAAAGGCCTCCCGCCTGCTAACCAAGGCCCGTGACCGCGGCCGGCCCGCGCTGGCCAGGCTGAGTGCGGGAAGGACGAGAGATGAACGTTTCCAGCGAGCGCCCACCGCTGTCAGGCCCGGCCGCGCTGCGTGCGCTGACCCGCTGTTTCGTGGGTACGGCACGGCTGCTCCGGCAGGGCCGCCTGCACCTGCCCGCTCAGCGGTTGGGTACGGTGCTGCGCTTCGCCGACGGCACCTCGGCCCGGGTGTACCGGGAAACCGTCGCGGAGCGGGGCACGACACAGGACCCGTGTGTGCTCGTCGTGGAGTTCCGGCTGCGGGCCGTGCGCGGCTGGGGGCACGCCGCGTTCCGCCGGGAGAGCCTGCTCAACACCCCGCTGTTCGCCGGCTTCCCCGGGTTCGTGTCCAAGCTCTGGCTGGCCCACGACGACCGGGGCCGCTACCGCGGCCTCTACGAGTGGGATGACCCGCACCTGGCGGAGGGCTACGCCCGGGCCCTGTGGCGGGTGCTCGCCCTGGTGTCGGTGCCGGGCTCGATCCACTATGCGGTGCTGCCCGGGCTGCGCCGCGACGACGTGCTCGAGCGGCCCGACCTGATGGGCGAGAGCGAGGCCTGGTGGCGGCTGACCGCCGTCGGGTGAAGGCGGACCTCCTGGTGGCCGGCGCCGGTCCGGCCGGGCTGGCCCTGGCCCTGCAGGCGCACGACCACGGCGCGGCCGTCCGGATCGTCGACCGGCGGCCGGAGGCGGCCCGTCCGTCCCGCGCGCTCATCATGCACGCGCGCACGCTGGAGGTGCTGCGCCCGCTCGGGGTAACCGGGGCCCTGCTGGCCCGGGGCGACCTCGCGCCCGCGGCGGACCTCCGGCTCGGCTCCCGGACCGTCCGCGTCGGGTTCGGCGGCCTGGCCCTGCCGGATACCGCCTTCCCGCACCTGACGCTGATCCGGCAGATGGACGTGGAGCGGGTGCTGGCCGGGGCGCTGGCCGCCCGCGGCGTCCGGGTGGAGTACGGCACGGAGCTGGCCACGGTACGCGACGGGCCCGGGGAGGTCCTCGCGTCCCTGCGCTCACCGGCCGGGCCGCAGCAGGCGCGGTTCAGTTTCGTGGCCGGCTGCGACGGCGCGGCCAGCACCGTCCGGGCCCAGGCGGGCCTGGGCTGGGCCGGCCGTCCCTATCCGGTGGAGATCGTGCTGGCCGACGCCGAGCTGGACGGCGACCTGGCCGGCGATGCCGCCCAGGTGGTGGCCGGGCGGCGCGGCCTGCTGTTCGCCTTCCGCCTCGGCGAGCAAGCGACCTGGCGGCTGCTCGCGACCCAGCCCGTGCCGCCGGAGCGAGTGCCGCCCGGGTCGTTCGGGCCCCCGGTGCCCGCCGCCAGCCTGCAGGCGCTGATCGACGCCGCGGGCCTGGACGCGCGGATCACCAGCCTGCCGTGGTCTGCACGGGTCGGGGTGCAGCGGCGGATGGCCAGCCGGTTCCGGCGGGGCCGGCTGTTCCTGGCCGGGGACGCCGCCCATACCTGGTCCCCGGCCACCGGCCAGGGGATGAACGCGGCCCTCCAGGACGCCGCTAACCTCGGCTGGAAGCTCGCGTTCGCCGTGGCCGGGCCCGGTGACGGGCCGCTCCTGCGCTCCTACGACCGCGAGCGCCGGCCGGTGGCGCGCCAGCTGCTGGCCCTGACCAACCTGGTGTTCTGGGCCGAGGCCGGGACCGGGCCCGTCCCGTCCGTGCTCCGGGCCTGGCTCGCTCCGCTCGCTGCCCCGCTGGTGCCCGCGCTGGCCCGGGGCCGCCCCGCGGCTGCCGGGATCCGCCTGCTGTCGCAGCTGAACGCCAGCTACCGCGGCAGCCCCCTGTCGGTGGAAGGGACGCCGCGCCGATCCGGCGGCCCGCGCGCCGGGGACCGCCTGCCCGACCGGCTCGTCCGCGCGGACGGGCGGAGCGTCCGGCTGCACGAGCTGACCGGCCGGCCGGGCGTGCACATCCTGCTCGACCGGGATGCGGACCAGCCCGCCGCCCTGGCCCCCGGCCGGTTCGTATCCGTGCACCGCCTGGCCAGCGTCCCCGGGCGGGGCGTCACCGTCGTCCGGCCTGACGGCTACGTCGGCTTCCGCAGCGCGGCCGCCGAGGCTGGGCAGATCGCGGCCTGGCTGGCCCGCGCTGGCGTGGCGTCAGCCGGCTGAGCCGCGGCAGGCCTGGGCGATGAGCTGGTTCAGGATGCCGTCGCAGTTGGTCCCGAAGCTGAACGCGCAGACCAGTGCGGCGATCACCACGAGCAGCACGAACAGGCTGGTCAGGATCAGGATCAGCAGGCACAGGCCGGACGGCAGCTCCGCGGTGTCCCGCGGCCCGTCGGCCAGCCGCTGCACGTGCCCGTCCAGGTAACGGGTCAGCTCGTCCACCGACCCCAGCGCCTCGACCTGCCCGGTCCGCTCCATCAGCACGCCCAGCGCCTCCTGCGCGTGGGCCGCGGGGATGTCCGAGCCGAGCAGGGCGGCGATGGCCAGGTGCCGCGCCCGGGCGGTCAGGTCCCGGACCGTCCCGGCGGCGATGAAGCCGTCCGCGCGGGAGATCTCGTCCGGGGTCGCGGCCGCGGTGAAGTCGGCCAGCGCCAGGCTGACCTGCCGCAGGCTGGCGGCCCGCGCGGCGGCGTGCTGCCCGGCCGCCCAGTCGCTCTCCCGGCCCGCGCCGTCACCGATCAGCACCCGCGCCCGCAGCGCGGCGCTGGCCGCCCGGGTGTACGCCACCTGCGAGCCTGCGGCGGCGACGGCGTGCGAGATAAGCCGGCCGCTCCGCTCGTCACCAAGATCGATCATCGTGCCCTGACTGCACTTGCACATGGCCGGTTCCCCTCTTCGCTGGCCGGACCGATGCCCGCACAGAGCCAGGCCGCCCACTGCAGATACACCGGCTCACCAGCAGAGCGGGCCCGCGCCGCGGCGCGGGCCCGCTCAGGCGGGTTGCTAGCAGTTCGACTTCGTGATGCGGACCTGGGAGCCAGAATCCGCCTGCGTCCCGGCCATCGGGGCCTGAGTGCTGACGACCACGGGCCCACTGCCACAGGATGGCCCCTGCCGGGTCTTCGCGGTGAAGCCCGCGGCCTTCAGAGCCGCCACGGCCTCCTTCAGCGAATCACCTGTCACGTCAGGCACGTAAGGGAGCTTCAGCCAGT
Organism: Streptosporangiaceae bacterium; assembly: GCA_036375995.1. Lineage (GTDB taxonomy): Bacteria > Actinomycetota > Actinomycetes > Streptosporangiales > Streptosporangiaceae > DASVBE01. The sequence continues at coordinate 3,815 of DASVBE010000285.1, forward strand.
CCGTGTTGTTGTTCCAGACGATCCGTCCCGGGGCCACCAGGGTTCCCTGGAACGACTGATTGACGTCGGGGAACGTGACCACGATCGGGCTGGCGCTGAGGACCAGGCCGACCGCCGTGGGCCGGTTCTGAGACGCCGGGCTCCCCCGGCCGGCCTTCAGGCTCAGGGCACCGGGTGCCCGGGCTGCGGGTAGCGGGCCATCCGCTCCAGGTCAGCCAGGTCCATGTGCCGCCGGATGTACTGCCGCGACGCATCGTACGGCGGCGCGTAGTCCCACGAGGTCTGGGATCCGGTGGCCAGCGCCGCGCTGACCGCGATCCGCCGCCGCTGGCTGCGCCGGACCTCGCGGTCCAGTTCCGCCAGGTCCCACCGCTCGGCGACCTCCCGCCGGAACTGTCCGGCCAGGCCGGCGAAGGCCACATCCCCGGCCAGGTTGACCCGCTCACACGGGTCGGCCGCGAGGTCGTAGAGCTGGTCCGGGTCGGCCGGGGAGTGCACGAACTTGTGCGGCCCCCGGCGGATCATGACGATCGGCGCGATCGCCCCCTCGGCGAGGTATTCCGCCACCGTCTCGTCGCGGTCCGGCGCCCCGGTCAGATGCGGCAGCAGGCTCCGGCCGTCCAGCGGGCCGGCCAGGCCGGCCGGCGCGCCGTCATGGACCAGGGCCGCCAGGGTGGGCAGCAGGTCCATTGTGGACACCGCGGCCGCTACCCGGGCCGGCTGGAACAGGGCCGGCGCACGGAAGATCAGCGGCACCCGGGCCGAGCCCTCGAAGAAGCTCATCTTGTACCAGGCTCCGCGCTCGCCGAGCATCTCGCCGTGGTCGCTGGTGACGATGATGAGGGTCCGGTCGAGCCGGCCGGTGTCCCGGAGCAGGGCGATGAGCCGCGACACATGATCGTCGACGTAGGAGATCGCGCCGTAGTAGGCCCGCCGTGCCGTCCGGACCATGTCCTCGGTGAGTGGCGTGCCGTCCATCGCGCAGGCCTCGCGGAGCCGGCGCTCGTGCGGCTGCAGGGCGATCTCGTCCAGCCCGGTGACGGGCACCGGGATGTCCGCATCCCGGTACAGGTCAAACCACCGGCGCGAGATAGTAAACGGGTCGTGCGGGTGGCTGAACGAGACCACATAGCAGAACGGGCGCTCGTCGCCCGAGCGTACGTGCCCGAACAGCGACCGCTCGGCGGCGAACGCCACCTCGTCGTCGTAGTCCAGCTGGTTCGACCGGATACACGGGCCCGCGTCGGTCACTGAGGACATGTCGTGATACCAGGTGGGCCGCTCCCCGTCACGCTCCCAGTCCGGCGTCCAGCCGTAGTCCGCCGGGTAGATGTCGGTGGTGAGCCGCTCCTCGAAGCCGTGCAGCTGGTCAGGACCGACGAAGTGCATCTTCCCGGACAGCACCGTGCGGTAGCCGTCCCGCCGCAGGTAGTGGGCGAAGGTGGGGATGTCCGGGCCGAACCCGGCCGCGTTGTCGTAAGCGCCGGTGCGCGAGGGCAGCAGCCCGGTCAGGAACGACGCCCGGCCCGGTGAGCACAGCGGGCTGGCGGTGTATGCCGCCCCGAACACCACCCCGGATTCCGCCAGCCAGGACAGCGCCGGCGCCCGGGTGACCGGGTTGCCGTGGAAGGGCAGGGCGGACGGCGTCAGCTGGTCCGCCATGACGATCAGGATGTCCGGGCGCGGGCCCGCGGGCGGGCCGTCAGCCACCGGCGACGTCCGCGGGCGGCCCGCCGAGGCCGGCTTCGGAGGCGGCGGCTTCCAGCGAGGGGGTGTTGGCGAGCAGCTGGCGCGTGTACGGGTCGCGCGGGTCGGTGAGCACCTGGCCGGTGTCGCCCTGCTCGACGATGGCACCCTGGCTCATCACCAGCACGCGCTGGGCGATGGACCGCACCAGCGGCAGGTTGTGGGTGATGAAGAGCATCGCCAGGCCCAGGTCGCGCTGCAGGTTCCCAAGCAGCTCCACGATCGCGGCTTGCACGCTGACGTCCAGCGCCGAGGTCACCTCGTCGCAGATCAGCACCGTGGGGTCGGCCACCAGGGCCCGGGCGATGGCCACCCGCTGCCGCTCGCCGCCGGACAGCTGGTCCGGGTAGCGCCGGGCGTAGCCGGCCGTCAGCGAGACCCGCTCCAGCATCTCCCCGATCCGCCGGTCGGCCTCGCGGCCGCTGGCGATGCCGAAGACCCGCAGCGGCTGCCCGATGATCTGGCCGATCGTCTGCCGGGGGTTCAGCGAGCCGTAGGGGTTCTGGAAGATGTAGTTGATGTGCCGCCGCTCTTCCCCGCTGCGCTGGCGCGCGGCCCGCCGCAGCTCGGTGCC
>DASVBE010000334.1:0-10867 GCA_036375995.1 Streptosporangiaceae bacterium
AACGCGGGCTCGTCGACCGGGACCTCGCTGCTGACCGGGGACCTGGACCGGATCCGGCTGGAGATGGACACCCACTACTTCGGCACGCTGGCGGTGACCCGTGCCTTCGCGCCGCAGCTGGCCCGGCACGAGCGCAGCGCCGTGCTGAACATCCTGTCCGTGCTGTCCTGGGTCAGCTTCCCCACCAGCGGCGCGTACTGCGCGGCCAAGTCCGCCGAGTGGTCGCTGACCAACGCGCTGCGCCAGGAGCTGGCCGGGCAGGGCACCCGGGTCAGCGCGCTGCACGTCGGCTACATGGACACGGACATGGCGCGGGCCGTCGTCGCGGCCAAGTCCGACCCGGCCGAGATCGCGCGGCTGGCGCTGGACGGCATCGAGGCGGGCGACACCGAGATCATCGCCGACGAGATCAGCAAGCACGTGCTGGCCGGCCTGTCCGGCGGTGCCGCCGCCCTGTACCCCCAGGTGGCCTGACCGGCCGGGATCAGTGCTCGCCGGGCGTCACCGGCTCGAGGAGGCCGATCATCTCCTGCTGGCCGAAGTGGTGCGCCCACCCCAGCGGCGTCGCGCCGAACCGGGTGTCCGTGATCCCCGGATCAGCACCGAGCCGCAGCAGCAGCCGGGCCAGCGCCAGATCACCCGCGCCCGCGGCGTGGTGCAGCGCGGTCTCCCACTGCTGCTCCGTTGGCGTATCGGTGCGGGCCCTGGCGTTCACGTCGAAGCCGAGCCCGGCCAGCATCTCGACCGCGCCGGCCCGCCCGCGCGCCGCTGCCCAGACGATCAGCCCGGGCCGCTGCGCACGGGCGGCCGCCGCGTGCTCGCGCAAGCCGCCGCTTTCGACCGCGTCCCTGTCCCCCGCCAGCACCGCGGCGATCAGCGCGTCCGGGCCGGTCAGCGCCGGCTCGGCCGCGCCCTGCGCGACCAGCCAGCGGGCCAGCCCGGGGCTTCCGCTCAGCGCCGCGACCTCGGCGGGAGTCCGGCCGTGCGAGGTCCGCAGGGTCACCGGCCGGCCGCCGGGCGCGGCGTACGGGGTCAGGAAATCCGTGCCGTGCCCGACCAGCAGCCGGGCCCGGTCGCGCATGTCGTGCACGATCGCCCACCACAGCTGGCCGCGCAGCATCTCCCCCGGCGAGTCCGCGGTATGCCCGAACCGGGCCGCCCACGGCCCGCCGTCGCCGCGGCCGAGACCATGCTCGAACAGCAGCACGAGATGCCGGTCGTCGTCGCCGAACTGGAGGTTGTACAGCGCCTGACCGTCGTTGGCGTCCGCGCCGGCCGCCAGCAGCAGCGCGGCCAGCGCGAACCCGTGCCGGTGCTGCGGCTGGTCGGTCTCGCCGCCGCCCAGCGCCCCGGTCACCGCGGTGAACGGCGGGTACAGGCCATGCCACAGGTAGCCGGCGTTCGGGTCGGCGCCGTGACCGAGCAGCACCCGGGCGGTGCCGAGCAGGGCCGCCTCGCTGACCAGCGGGTCATGCCGGGCAAAGGCGAGGTAGAGCAGCGGCGGCCAGCCGTAAGGCCCGCCGTCCCGCGAGGCCAGCGCCGGGTCCGCGGCCAGGTGGGTGCGCACCGCCTGCTCATCCGCCGTGGCCGCCGCGACGTGAATGCTGTCCCGGGCCAGCTCCGGGTGCCCGGCCAGCAGCCGGGCGGCCCGCTCCCACCGGTCCGGCCCGTCGTCCCCGCCGAACCGCAGGCACGCCAGGGCGAGGAACTCATCGGCCGGCCCGCCCGGGCCGCCCGGCCCGGCCGGCTCATCCGGCCCGCCCGCGACCTCGTCAGGCGCCCGCCGGTAGCGCTCGATCATCTCGAGGTGCCGCTTGAGCCGGGCCCAGGAGGAAAACCCGTAGTGCCGGGCGACCACCAGCTGCGCGCCGGTCAGCGTGACCGCGTGCGCGCCCTGCGGATGGTGCGCGGCGACTAGCTCGAGAGCCCCGGGCACCCCGGCCCCGGCCAGGTCACGCAGGTCTTTTGCCTGCTTGCGGAGCTGCTCCAGGCTCGCGTCATCGGGAAGGGAAAAGGACGGCACTTCGACCCCTTTCGCCGCCTGCGGTCCGCTTCGCAAGCCGAAAGGAGAGCCGTCAGCCATCGACGCGGTGACAGTCCCGCTCGGGTGGGCTCAGCCCTGTCCGCGGACCGGAGGCGCCCCGCGCGCCTAGCGCCAGGCTACCGCCGCCCGGTGCCAGAACCGGGACCGCCCGCGCCGGCCGCGCGCCACCCGCCGGCCGTACCTCGCCGCCGCACCGGCCGCAGCGGCAGCCCGTTCAGAATCCGAGACTCTCGTCGACGAGCACGATCGTGACGCGGCCAGGCACCGGGTCGGCTTCGTAGATCACGAGTTTGTTCACCGCGCTGCCTCCCCAGCCGATGCTCTTGGCCCGGGCGTCTTCCAGTGGGAGCGCCACCTCGTACACCCGGCTGATGGCCTCGTCGAGGCTGTTCACCAGCTTGTTGGCGCCGACCACCCAGATGACTCTGCGCGGGCCGAACGTGTAGAAAGCCTGGCGGCTGCCACCCTGGTCCGCCCCGACGACCTGGCCGGTCCGGGTCACTGCCTGCACGCCGCCGAGGAAGATGTCCGCGCCGACGGAGATGCGCCCCCGGGTAGCGGCGCGCTCGGCCGGATCGGGCACGCTCAGCCACTCGGCGTTGCCATAGCGCAGTCGCGAGGAGCCCTGGAGGGCATCGATGATGCCGGTCTGCTGCAAGGTCGCAGAACTGCCGTGAGCCACCAGCGCCCCCTCCGGCAGCAGGCCGAGCACCAGGTCACGGGCTTCCGCGCCGGTACGCGCGTGCAGTGGAGTGAAGCCACGTTTGGCCAGGGCATCCAGTAGTGCCTGATCGATGGTCTGGACCGCGTTGGTCACGAAACCTCCTATGCTTACTAATTATAAGTTGCTAATATAGCGTATGTAGATTATTGGACGTACGCATGGAGGTCAAGTCACTAACAGAAAGTAAGATCCTGGTATGGCCACCGAGCTGACGCCGTTCTGCCCCCGCTACCACCGCGCGATGGAGATCCTGGGCCGACGGTGGACCGGGGCGATCGTTCGGGCGCTGCTGAGCGGCCAGAGCCGCTTTTCCCAGCTGGCCGCCAGCATCCCGGGCCTGTCCGACCGGCTGCTGTCCGAGCGGCTGCAGGAACTGGAGGCCGAGGAGATCGTTACCAGGGAGGTCATTCCCGAGAAACCGGTGCGGGTCGAGTACCACCTGACCCCGAAGGGCCGGGATCTGGCCACTGCTGTCGTGGCCGTGACCGACTGGGCGGAGAAGTGGATTCCGCGCGAGCCCTGATCCCCGGCAACCAGCTGCAGACCCCGCGCAAGGCCACCGGCACGGTGATGGCCGCTATCGGCAAGGTCGCCACCGGCCGGTCCTGACCGTGGCCGCAGGGATCCTGCTGCCGCCGGCGGAGCTCAGCCGCCCGCGGCAGCAGCATGATCTTTTAGGATTACGGTGAGACCGGCGCGGGGCGAGGAGCACCAATGCAGATCATTGACGGGGCGGGCGTGTACACCGCGGCCAGCGGCGAGCCGGTGCACTGGGTCGAGCAGCTGCGGGTGCCAGACCTGAGCGTGGGCACCTACAGCATCCCAGCGGGCGGCACCGACACCCAGACGCCGCACACCGAGGACGAGATCTACGTCGTGACCGGCGGCCGCGCGGTGATCGAGACCCCCGGCGGCGCCGCGCCGGTGGGCCCTGGGTCGGTGATCTTCGTCCCGGCCCTGGAGGAGCACCGCTTCACGAACATCACCGAGGACCTCACCCTCCTGGTGATCTTCGCCCCGGCCGAGGAATCCCGGGCGACCTGAGCCCGGGGCAGGCTGGCAGCAGCCGCAGCCCGCGCTGAGACTCACTGCGCTGCGGGCCCGCGATCGGCTTTGCGCGGCCGCCCGATCAGCTCCGGCATGCAGTCGAGAACCGGCATGCTTACCGCAGCGGTGACAGTGCCTGTCCCCCAAGGTCGGCCTGGCCGTTGGCGGCCAGCCAGCCCAGGGCCTCGTGCAGGGCCTGCAGGGTGCTGTAGCGGGGGTCGTAGCCGAGGACCTGGCGGGCCCTGGCGATGCTGGCGGTGATGCCGCGGAACGTGTGCTCCCTGGTCGCCTCGGCGTGCCCGGCGCCCACCTGGCGGGTGAACTCGGCCCAGTCGACGTACTCCAGGACCGGCTCGCGGCCGAACCAGGAGGCCACTCCCGTGGCCAGCCCGCGCAGGGTCATGGCCTGCTCGGCGACCACGTGGAAGCTGGACCCGATCGCCTCCGGGCAGCTGACGGCGAGCTCGAAGGCCTGGGCCACGTCGTCGGCGTGCACGTGGTGCAGCACGCCCAGGCCGTGGTCGGGCAGGGCCAGCGGGCGGCCCGCGGCGAGGGCGGTCCAGACGGCCGGGTCCAGGTTGCCGGCCGGCGTGATGACCGGCCAGCCGGGGCCGCTGATGTGGCCGGGATGCAGCACGACCGAGGGCACCCCGCCGGAGCGGGTCTCGGCGTGCAGCAGGGCCTCGATGGCCGCCTTCCCGGTGCCGTACTCCCCGTAGGCGGTGCGCGGCTCGTCCTCGGTGACCGGCACCACCAGCGCCGGGCCGTGCACCCAGATCGTGCCGCAGTGAATCAGCAGCGGACGGGCCGGGCGGAGGGCGTCCACCAGCTGGCGGGCCGAGTCCGCGGTGAAGCAGACCATGTCGATGACCACGTCCGGGGCCATCCCGGCGATGAAGGCGCCGAACGTGCCGGCCGAGTCCAGCGCGTCCCGGTCGGCCGGGAGCCTGGTGACCACGTCCCACTCGGGGGCCGGATGGTAGGGCTCGCGGGTGCCGCGGCTGATCGCGGTGACCTCGTGGCCCGCCCGGACCAGCCGGGGCACCAGGTAGCTGCCGACATGACCGGTCGCCCCGATGACCACAACCCGGCTCATCCGCGGTCCCGCCTCCCACCTGCTGCTGCTTCGGCTGGCCCCGTCATCCTGGCATGCCGGGCCCGGCCGCCGGTCCCGCGGGCCTGCACAGGGCGGTTCCCGGCCGGTTAACCTGCCGGGGAAGGCTCCTGACCGCCGCCCAGACCGCCGTGGGGTGACATGTACACAGCCAGGCACGCCGCCGCGAATCCCGGCCAGCCGGCCATCATCATGGGCTCCTCCGGGGAGACCGTCAGCTACGCCGAGTACGAGGCCCGCTGCAACCGGCTGGCGCACCTGCTGCGGGCGGCGGGCCTGCGGCGGGGCGACCACGTCAGCATCCTCATGGAGAACCAGCCGCGGATGCTGGAGATCGAGGGTGCCGCGGAGCGGGCCGGCCTGTACTACACGCTGGTCAACGCCTACCTGTCGGCCGGCGAGGTCGCTTACATCGTGGACGACTCGCAGTCCCGGGTACTGTTCTCCTCGGTCGCCAAGCAGGATGTTGCCATGGCCGCGGCGGACCGCTGCCCGCGGCTCGAGCGGAGGCTGATGACCGGCCTCGAGGCGCCGGCCCGCGGCTGGGAACCGTACGAGAAAACGGTGGCGGACTACCCGGAGGGGCCGATCAGCGACGAGTCACTCGGCGCGGCCATGCTCTATTCCTCCGGCACGACCGGGCAGCCCAAGGGCATCCTGCGGCCGCTGCCCGAGGCCGCGCCCGGCGAGGCGCTGCCCGTGCTCAGCTTCGTGTCCTGGCTGTTCGGCTTCCGCGAGGGCATGACGTACCTGAACCCGGCGCCGCTGTACCACTCCGCCCCGTACGCCAGCGTGGCCGCGGCGCTGCGGCTGGGCGCGTCCGTCGTGGTCATGGAGCATTTCGACGCCGAAGAATGGCTGCGCCTGGTGGCGGAGCACCGGGTCACGCACTGCCAGATGGTGCCGACGATGTTCAGCCGGCTGCTGCGGCTGACCGACGAGACCAGAGCCCGGTACGACACGTCGTCGCTGGAGGTCGTGGTGCACGCGGCCGCGCCGTGCCCGGTGCCGGTCAAGCGGGCCATGATCGACTGGCTGGGCCCGGTGATCACCGAGTACTACGGCGCCACCGAGGGGCACGGGTTCACCTGGTGCGACTCGGCCCAGTGGCTGGCCCATCCGGGCACGGTCGGCGCGCCGGTGCTGGGCGAGCTGCTGATCCTCGACGAGGAAGGACAGCCCTGCCCGCCGGGAACCGACGGCGTGATCTGGTTCCGCGGCGCCACCAACTTCGAGTACTTCGGCGACCCGGCCAAGACCGCGGGCAGCCGCAGCACGGACGGCGAGGCCAGCACGGTCGGCGACATCGGGCACCTCGACGCGGACGGGTACCTGTACCTGACCGACAGGAAGAGCTACATGATCATCTCGGGCGGCGTGAACATCTACCCGCAGGAGACCGAGAACCTGCTGGCCACCCACCCGGCCGTGCTGGACGTCGCGGTGTTCGGCGTGCCCAGCGACGACCTGGGCGAGGAGGTCAAGGCGGTGGTCCAGCCCGCCGACCCGGCGGCGGCCGGGCCGGAGCTGGAGGCGGAGCTGATCGCCTTCTGCCGGGACCGGCTGGCGCACTTCAAATGCCCGCGCAGCGTCGAGTTCCGCGACGAGCTGCCCCGGCTGCCCACCGGCAAGCTGTACAAGCGGCTGCTGCGGGACCCGTACTGGGCGGGCCGCGGGCCAGCGGCCAGCGTCTAGCCCCCTTCCCCGGGACCTTCGGCCCTGGCTCCCCCGCGCCCGGGGCCAGAACGGTAGGTACGCGGGCAGGTTCTGAAGCCCGGACCCGGTCGCGGCGAAGGGTGCGGCTATGACCAGTGTCATCCCTGGTCAGGGAGAGACCAGGACATCTCCGGCGGCGCCCGTCGCGCAGATCATCGACGGGGTGAAGGTGTACGGCCGGGGTGAGACGGCCGTCCGTGCGCTCGATGGCGTCACGGCAGAATTTGCGGCCAGCGAATTCGCGGCCATCATGGGCCCGTCCGGCTCGGGGAAATCCACGCTGCTGCACTGCCTGGCCGGCCTCGACCGGCTCACCTCCGGCCGGGTCCGGATCGGTGAGACCGACCTCAGCTCGCTTGACGACAGGGCCATGACGCTGCTCCGCCGCGAACGTATCGGCTTTGTGTTCCAGGCTTTCAACCTCGTCCCGACCCTGACCGCCGGGGAGAACATCGTCCTCCCGCTCACCCTGGGAGGCCGGAAGCCCAGCCCGTCATGGGTGCAGGAGCTGACCAGCTCGCTGGGAATCGCCGACCGGCTCGGGCACCGCCCGGCTGAGCTCTCCGGCGGCCAGCAGCAGCGGGTGGCCACGGCCCGGGCTCTTGTCACGCGGCCCGCTCTGCTCTTTGCCGACGAGCCGACCGGCAACCTCGACTCACGGTCGGCCACCGGGCTGCTGACGCAGATCCGCCGGGCCGTCGATGAGTACCAGCAGAGTGTCGTCATGGTCACCCATGACCCGCGCGCCGCGGCGTTCGCCGACCGCGTGCTGTTCCTGGCCGACGGCCGGCTGGTGCGGGAACTGCGCGGCCCGACCGTGGACCTGGTCCTGAACACCATCCGTGAGCTGGACGGTGAAGGGGGCGCAGGGCGTTGACCATGTGGCGCATCACCGCGAAGGGGGTCGTAGCGCACCGGCGGCGTTATTCGCTCACCGCGCTGGCGGTGCTGCTCGGAGTCGCCTTCATCGTGGGCACGCTAGTGCTCACCGACACCATGAACGCCAGCTTCGACGGGCTCTACCGGCAGATCTACCAGGGGACCAGCGCGGTGATCCGGGCCCGGCAGCCGTTCAGCCCGGGCGTCACCTTCGCCAGCCAGCGTAACCGGCTGGACGCGAGCCTGGCCGCCACCGTCCGCAAGGTGCCCGGCGTCAAGGCCGTCAGCCTTGGCATCGACGGCTACGCCCAGCTCGTCGGGCGGAACGGCAAGCCGATCGGCAAGCCGGCCAACGGCCCGCCCACGCTCGGCGCGGCCTGGACCGATGTCGCGGCCCTCAATCCCCTGCGGCTGCTCCCCGGCGGGCACCCGCCGCGGACGGGTTCCGAGGTGGTGATCGACAAGCACTCTGCCGCTGTCGGCCACTTCCGCGTCGGGGACAAGGTTCTCGTCCTGACGAAGCTGCCGCCCGCTACCTACACCATCACCGGCATCGCCACCTGGGGCGGTGCGGATAGCCCGCTCGGCGCCAGCATCACGGCGTTCGACCCGGTCACCGCCGCCCGGGTGCTCGGCCGCCCCGGCAAGGCGGACTCGATCAGCGTCGAGGCGGCCCGCGGGGTCTCCCAGGCGCAGCTCGTGAGCCGCCTGCGGACGGCCATCCACGACCCGAAACTCGAGGTGCTCAGCGGCCAGGCCGTCACCACCGAGGGGCAGCAGGCCGTCCATCAGGCGCTGGGCTTCATCGACACGTTCCTGCTCGTGTTCGCGTTCATCGCGCTCTTCGTCGGGTCATTCATCATCTTCAACACCTTCTCGATCGTCGTCGCCCAGCGGATCAGGGAGCTCGCCCTGCTCCGTGCGGTCGGCGCGAGCCGCGTCCAGGTGCTGGTCTCGGTACTCGGTGAATCCCTGGTCATCGGGGTGCTGGCGGCCGCTATGGGCGTGGCTGCGGGGATCGGGCTGGCTGTCGGGCTGAAAGCGGGGCTCGCCGCGCTCGGCTTCGGCCTCCCGGCCACCGGGCTGGTGATCAGCCTGCGGGCCGCGGTGACCGGTCTCGGCGTCGGGATCCTGATCACCCTGGCCTCGGCGGTGTGGCCCGCTCTGCGGGCGGCCAGGATCCCGCCCGTCACCGCCATGCAGGACACGCTCGCCGAGCCGCGCAGGCTGCCGGCCCGGCGGATCGTGCCGGGGGCGGTCCTGATCGCCGGCAGTGCCGTGGTGCTGAGCCTGAGCCTGTTCGGCCACACCGGAAACCGGCTCCTGACGGCCGGCGCGGGCGCGGTCGGGGTCTTCGTTGGCGCCGGCGTTCTGGGGCCGCTCCTCGCCCGCCCGGCCAGCCGCGTGCTGGGTGCCCCGCTCGCGCGGCGCCGCACGACCGGCAAGCTAGCCCAGCAGAACGCCATGCGGAACCCCGGGCGCACGGCCGCCACGGCCGCGGCGCTGATGGTGGGCGTGAGCCTCGTGTCGCTGATGGCCATCATCGCCTCGTCCACCAAGGATTCGGTGAACGCGATCATCGATTCCGCGATGAGAGCCGACTACGTCATCAACAGCGGCGGGGCGCCCGGCGGCTCAGGCGGTTTCAGTCCCGGCCTGGAGCGCTCGCTCAGCGCCCTGCCGCAGGTGAGCACGGCCACCGGGATCCGGGCCGGCGTCGCGCAGAGCTACGGCAAGACGGCCACCGTGATGGCCACCGACCCGTCGAAGGCCGCCGCGCTGTTCAATATCGGCGTCCTGCACGGCCGCCTGGCGGCCATGACCCCCGCCGGGATCGCGGTCTCCAGCCAGGTCGCGGATAGCCACGGGCTGAGGATCGGCAGCCCCGTTTCGCTGACCTTCCCGGCCACCGGCCGCAAGACCTACCACGTGCAGGTGATTTACCGGGTGCGCGAGCTGGCGGGCGACTACGTCCTTCCGCTCGCGGCCGCCACGGCTAACTTCCCGCAGGCTCTCGATCTCCAGATCTTCGTGAAGCTCGCACCCGGGGTAACGGCCAGTACGGGCCGCCACGCGATCGGCCTCGTCCTCGCCTCCTACCCGAACGCGACGCTGACCGACCAGGCCCAGTACAAGGAACAGCAGGCACAGCAGGTGAACCAGCTGCTCAACCTGGTCTACGGGCTGCTCGCCCTGGCCCTGATCATCGCCTTCATCGGTATCGCCAATACCCTGGCCCTGTCGAACTACGAGCGGATACGGGAACTTGGGCTGCTCAGGGCGGTGGGCATGACCCGGGGGCAACTGCGCTCGGCCGTGCGCCTGGAGTCCCTCATCATTTCCCTGCTCGGTGCCTTCGAGGGCCTGATCCTCGGGATTGTCTTCGGCTGGGCCATCGTCGCCGCGCTGCGCCCGCAGGGGATCACCCACCTGGTGTTCCCGGTGAGCCAGCTGCTCGTCATCGCGGCTCTGGCCGGGCTGGCCGGCCTGGTGGCCGCGATCGCGCCGAGCAGGCACGCCGCCCGGCTCGACGTCCTGCGCGCCGTGACCAGCGAGTGAGCAGGCCAGCGCCTCAGGGCAGGCTGGCGGGACGCTCCGGCCAGGGCGGCAGGAAGCCGGGGTAGTCCTCGCTGACCGTGCCGGGGAACCGCGGCGGCCGCTTATCCAGGAACGAGCGCACGCCCTCGGCCACGTCGGCGCCCTGGCCGAGGGCGTGGATCGTCCGCGAGTCCAGCGCGTGCGCCTGCCACGGCGTCGGCGCGCCGAGCATCGACCACAGCAGCTGCTTGGCCGCCGCCACCGCGACCGGCGCCGTGTTGTCGCAGATCTCCCTGGCGATCTCCAGCGCGGCGGGCAGCACCTCGCCGTCCGGGACCACCCGGGACACCAGGCCGCCCTCCAGCGCCTCGGCCGCGCCGAACACCCGCCCGGTGGCGACCCACTCCATGGCCCGGGAGATGCCGACCACCCGGGGCAGGAACCAGGTCGAGGCGGCCTCGGGCACCAGTCCGCGGCGGGTGAAGACGAACCCGAACCGCGCGCTCTCGGCGGCGATCCTGATGTCCATCGGCAGCGTCATCGTGACCCCGATGCCCACCGCCGGGCCATTGACGGCGGCGATCACCGGCTTGCGGCACCGGGCAATGGCCAGCGACACGACCCCGCCGGTGTCCCGCGGCACGCCGCCGATCGTGCCCATGTCCTCGCGCCCGGTCCGGTGCGGCGCGTTCGCATTGAACGACGCCTCGCCCGCGGCCAGGTCGGCGCCCGCGCAGAAGGCCCGGCCGCGGCCGGTGACCACCACGACCCGGACCGCGTCGTCAGCGTCCAGCTCCGCGAACAG
>DASVBE010000352.1:0-2192 GCA_036375995.1 Streptosporangiaceae bacterium
GACCAGGCGGAGGCGAACGCAGGAGGACAGCCCGCGCTGACCCGGGAGCAGCGGGAGCTGCTAATCCGGCTGCGCTGGCTATGGCCGGGTTACCAGATCGACTGCGACGGCCGCACCTGGTCGGCCTCCCCTTCGATCGCCCCGGACGAGGTCATCACCGCCGGCACCCACCAGGCCCTGTGGGGGAAGATCAAGACCGACAACGCCCTGCGGGACTGGCCGAAGCGCACGGGCTACTGGGTCGAGCGCATGTCAGGCCCGCCGTACTGGGTGGACACGTCCGACCGCCCCGGCAGCGGGTTCCGGCAGTCCGGTTAGCTGGATTCAGGATGCCGCCGGCCTGACTCAGCTATCCCGCGACGGGAACGGCATGACCGCGTAGCTGTGCACACCGCGCCCGGGCTGTTGTCAGCCAGCCGGAAGGCCAGGCAGTTGACGCCGTGAATGTGCGCCAGCGACCTTACGGTGGCCTCGCTGGCGTAGAACACCGGGCCGCCGGCACCGTTGCTGGCGCTCGGACTCGTGGCCAGGCCGTGCGCCGTGCCGCTGACGCGCAGGTCCACCCGGGCACCGGTCGCGGTGTGCACAGCTACGCGGTCGCCGGCCGACGTCACTCGCTCACCGGCAGGCAAGGGCTGACCAGATTTGAAGCCTGCTCGGATGGTTCGGTTTGCGCCCGGGCCCAGCTCAGGCCGTTCTGCCGGCCGGCTCCCGCTGCGCGGCGGCGGCCAGGCCCGCCAGCATCTTCGGGTAGAATCCGCGCAGGGTGCGGTGGACCAGGCGGCCCGCCAGCGTGCTGTCAAAGTCCGCCGACCAGCGGACCTGGGTGCCGCCCGCGGCCGGGGTGAGCGTGACCTCGCCGCGGTAATTGCGCACCGGGATCCCGCCGATGACCTCGTAGACCAGCCGCCGCTCCGGCTCGGCCACCACGATCCGCTCCACGGAGACGGAACGGCGGCCGTAGGCGCGCCGCGCGGACGTGAGGACCTGGACCGCGCCCGGGCCGCGCTCGGATTCATCCCCGGCCCGCTGGTAGCGGCCCTCGCGCCACGGGCCCCACTCCGGATACCGGCGCGCGTCGGAGACCAGGGCCCAGACCGTGGCCGGCGGTGCCCCGATGACCGTCTCGGCCTCCACATGAAGCCTGCTCACAACCGCTCCCTCGTTTGTACCACTTGGTTCATGTACCAGATGGTACAATCATCCATGACCTCTTCGCAACCGCGGGAGCGGCTGCTCGCCGCCGCCGTCGAGCAGGCCCGCCGCGGCGGCATCGGTGACCTCAGCCTGCGCGAACTGGCCGCCGCGATCGGCACCAGCCACCGCATGCTGCTGTACCACTTCGGTTCCCGGGAGGGCCTGCTCACCGCGGTCGCCCGCGCGGTCGACGAGGCCGAGCGGTCCACCCAGCTCGGCTGGGCGGTCACCCCGGACGGCGCCCGCCGGTTCTGGCGGCGGATCAGCGACCCGCAGCTGCGGCCGGCCGAGCGGCTGTTCTTCGAGCTGTACGTGCAGTCGCTGCTCGGCCGCCCCGGGACCGAGGGGTTCGCCCGCGACGCGGTGACCTCATGGGCCGGCCCGGTCGCCGAAGCCCTCGAGGAAGCGGGCGCCGACCCGGCCACCGCCCGGGCGGAGGCCCGGCTCGGCCTGGCCGTGGTCCGCGGCCTCCTGCTCGACCTCCTGGCCACCGGCGATCACGAGGGTGTCCGCGCCGCCCACGAGCAGTTCCTGCGCCATTACCAGGCCGATAACGTCCATTAGCGGCCGCACCGAAAAGCCGGCCAGGAAAATAGTTCTTGCCCGTTCATAAGCTGGCGCTTATGGTCAGGCAATGACCGCCGCTACCCGCTCCACCGCCGCGCCCGCTGGCCTGGCCGCCGGCCGACTCGGCGTCCCGCAGGTTATCTACTTCGCGCTGTCCGGCGTGGCCCCGCTGACGGTCGTCGCCGGGGTCATCACCACCGCCTTCGCGGTGACCGGGCTGACCAGCGTGCCCGCCGCGTTCTACCTGGTCGCCGTGGTGCTGGCGGTGTTCAGCGTGGGCTTCGTCGCGATGTCGCGGCACATCAGGAACGCGGGCGCGTTCTACGCGTACATCGCCCGCGGGCTCGGCCGCCCGGCCGGGGTCGGGGCCGCCGGCGTCGCGCTGGTGGCCTACAACCTGCTGCAGGTCGGGCTGTACGGGGCGTTCG
>DASVBE010000039.1:0-9385 GCA_036375995.1 Streptosporangiaceae bacterium
CGCGGTCCCGAACCCGTGCACATCGCCATCTGAGGTCAGCACGTAGTAGCCCCCCGCCGCCGCGGCCGCGATACCGGCCGGCCGGACCCCGGACGGCAAGCGAGTGAGCCCGCCAAGCGCGGGTGCGTTGAAGGCGTCCACCTTGCCGTCGGAACGCAAGATCCAGTACCCGCCGGTCGAGGTGTCGATGGCAAGCCCCCTGGCCGTCACGCCGGAGCTGAGCTGGCCGGCGTCCGAGCCGTAGAAGGGCCGCGCGAACGCATGCACCCCGCCGTCCGAGGTGAGGATCAGATAGCCGTCGCTCCGCCCGGCAGCGATCGCTCTCGGCCGCACTCCGGCCGGAAGCCGGCCCGCGAGCGAGCCGTGCCAGCGGGCATTGAAGCCGAGGACCCCGCCGTTGGATTTCAGTATCAGGTAACCGCCGGTCTTCCGGCTCGCGGCGATGGCCGTCGCGGTGACGCCGGATCCGAGCTGGCCGGCCGCGGTCCCGAACGACGCGGAACCGAAGGCCCGCACGCCACCGTTAGAGGTCAGGATCCGGTAGCCGAGCATCGCGTCCATCGTGACGAACGAGTACCCGCGTGCCGTCAGCGCGCTGATGATCGACGGCAGCGCGGCGGCATCCAGGGTGGTGCCGTCTAGGGCCGCGCCCACGTGCATGAGCACGATCTCGCCAGGCTTCAGACCCGCCAGCACCCGCTTGACGATCGTGGTCACGGTGATCCCGGTGTCCTTGGCGCCCTTCCAGCCCAGGGTGTCGACCGTCCAGCCGATCGGCACGAAGCCCGCCGAGTTGACCACGGAGATGGCGTGGGCATTCAGGTCGCCATACGGGAACCGGAACCAGGGCCAGGGGTCGGCTCCGGTCGCTGAGATGATCCGCTGCCGCGCATCGCGCACCTGAGCGCGCATCCGCGCATCGGTGAGATGCTCCCCGATGAAGTGCGGATGCGAGACCGAATGATTGCCGACGCGCTGACCCGCCGCGACGATGGCGCGGGCCTTGGCCGGGAAGTCCACGACGAAGTTTCCGGTCAGGAAGAACGTCGCCGGGACGTGCCGGGCCTTAAGCGTGCCCAGGATGCTGTTTACGGCCTCGGCACCCGAGCCGCCGTCGAAGGTGAGCGCAACGATCTTGTTAGCGGTTCTGACCGAGCCCCAGTTCGCGCCACCGAGCCCGGCCGGGGCTGGATAGGTGGCCGCGGGTGAGATGGCCGCGGGTGAGATGGCGGCCAGCTGCGAGGCGGTCCCCGGCCGGGGACCGCTAGCACAGGCCGTGACGATGACGGCGGCGGCGAGGGCCAGGATGGCAGCCGTACCCCGGCGCCATGGAACCCCTGGTGCCGCAGCACCTGCCTGCCGTCCGCGTGAACTCAAGACGTTCATGACTTCACTTCCCTGAGGGCAGTTAATGTCAGGACACCCCGGTGGCCGCTGGGCCGCCAGTGACCAAGGTCCTGGCGCCGGGAGCCGATCGGACCCCCCGGTCAGCGGTTACCTGGGGCTGTGCGGTCAGCCAGGAGCTGTCCAGTCAGCGGACCTTCGTCTGCCCGGCCGGGCCGTTAGGCCCTGATGGGCCGGGTGCTGGGAGCTAACGTCCGAAGCGACTGGCGGCTGGCGGGCGTGAGTCCCGCCAGCTCCCGGGCAGCAAGCCTGACGTGAGGTGGTCATCATGACCGAGAGGTTTGACGTCAAGTTCGGCTCCGGCGGCGTGGACTGCGCCGGGTATCTGTACCTGCCTGATGCCCCGGTGACCGGCAAGATGCCGTGCGTGGTGATGGGACACGGGTTCTCGGGCACCAGGAACCTGGGGCTGACCGCCTACGCGGAACGGTTCGCGGCCGCTGGCATGGCGGTGCTGCTGTTCGACTACGCCTACTTCGGCGCCAGCGGCGGCCAGCCGCGCCAGCTCCTGGACGTTGGCCATCAGCTGGATGACTACCGGGCCGCGGTCGCGTTCGCCCGTGCCTGGCCCGGCATCGATCCCGCCCGGATCGCGCTGTGGGGAACTTCGCTCAGCGGAGGTCATGTGATCGTGGTGGCGGCAGGAGATCCCCGGATTGCCGCGGTGATCTCCCAGGTGCCTTTCCCCGGCGTCGAGTTCGGCCGGTCCAGTGACCGGCCAGCCAGGACCACCCGGCAGCTGCTGGCCGCGGCGGCCAGCGACGCACTCCGCGGATGGCTGCACCGTGCCCCGCGCCTGGTCACCGTCTTCGGCGAGCCCGGTGACCTGGCCGTGTTCACCAATCCGCACGACAAGGCGATCATCGACGAGCTGGCCGCGCGGGCCCCGGAATGGCGCAATGCCGTGGCGGCGCGCATGCTGTTCCCGCTGATGCGCTACCAACCCAGGACCGCGGCCTCCCATCTGACCATGCCGTTGCTGGTCTGCATCGCGGAGAAGGAGACCGCTGCCTCTCCCGCCTTGACTGCCGACATGGCCGCCCGGGCGCCGGGGGCCGAGGTGCGCCGCTACCCAATCGGCCACTTCGACGCCTACACCGGCCGGTGGTTCGACCGGATCGTCAGCGATCAGATCTCGTTCCTGCAGGCTCACCTGGGCCTGCACACCACGGCGGCACCCGGGCCGGCCAGTGGGCAATCCCGCATGCCCTGACCGGATGATCGTGGAGGTGCCAGGTGTGGAGCCAGCTACTGGGCAGTGACCCGGTCGGGTGGCTGCTCGAGGCCGGTGAGCCAGCTGCCCGCTGGGTCACGCTGACCGGCGTCCTTGACCGGGGCGCTGGCGACCCGGCCGTCCGGGCTGCGCACCGGGACGTCGTCGCGGACCCGGCGACCAGGAACCTCGCCGGCCGCCTGCCGGACTGGACCGGCGGGGAGCGGCTGTCCGGGCACAACAGCCCCGCCTTCGCCCCGAACCTGCTCAACCTGCTCGCCGACATGGGCATCCAGGCCGGGGACTTCGCTGAGATCGAGCGGCTGCTTGATGCCATGCTCGCGCATCAGGAGCCAACCGGGCGATTCCCTTCCTATGCCCCGGTTCCCGGCAGCGAGCAACCGGTGTGGGGAGCGCTGCTCTGCGACAGCCACGCCGTGCTCGAAGTACTTGTCCGGTACGGCCGTGCCCATGACGCCCGGGTGCAGGCCGGCCTCGAGCGCATGGCGGCGGACATCACCAGCACCGCCCAGGGCCCTGCATGGCCCTGCCTTCCGCACTCCGCCAGCGGATGGCGCGGCCCCGGCCGCAAGAACGACTTCTGCCCGATGGTGACCCTGCAGGCCCTGCGGACCTTCGCCCAGCTGCCACCCGGCCAGCAGCCCGGCGGGCTGCTGGCCACCGCCCGTGTCGCGCTGCGCGCCTGGCGGACCCGGGCCGAAGAAAAGCCCTACATGTTCGGGCACGGCCGCCAGTTCAAGACGGTCAAATGGCCGGCCACCTGGTACAGCGCCTATGCCATGCTGGACGCTCTCGGCCGCTGGCCCCAACTGTGGCGCGGTCCTCGCGCCGATCCCGCAGACGCGCACGCTCTCGCCGAGATCGCCGCCTGCCTGGTCGCCTACAACTTCTCAGCCGACGGAACGGTGACCCCCCGGGCCGCTTACCGTGGCTTCGGGGACTGGTCCTTCGGGCAGAAGCAGAGCCCTTCGCCATTCGCGACAGCCCTGCTGCTGACCGCCCTGCACCGGGTCAGCGATCTCGCGCCCGCCGCCGCCGAAGTCGACGTCGGGGCCCTGCCGAGTTCCAAGGGCGGCACCGGTCGTGCGGCACCACCACACGGCCTCGCCGCGAGACACTGACGGAGGCTGCTGTCCGGCTCCGCGAGCGATGGATGTGGTGGGCTCCTGCGGCAGGGATCGAACCTGCAGCCTCCCGGTTAACGGCCGGGCGCTCTGCCTGTTGAGCTACGCAGGACCGGCGGTAGCGACGGCAGGACTCGAACCTGCGTACCTCCCGTTATGAGCGGGATGCTTGGACCATCTCAGCTACGTCGCCGTGGGCCGGCCAGGGCGTACTGGCCGGCCCGTCGGGAAGGGTGCGCTGGGAGGGAGTCGAACCCTCACGCCCGGAGGCACATACTCCTGAGGTATGCGCGGCTGCCTGTTACGCCACCAGCGCGGGGAGCGGATACCGGGACTCGAACCCGGCCCTCGGCCCTGGCAAGGCCGCGCTCTGCCGCTGAGCTACATCCGCGGGCGGCCCGTCCCCGTTCGCAAAGGGGACGGGCCAGAGCCTCTCCTCGGTGCTGAGCCGAGCAAGCCGTCGTTACGAAGGACGGCCGGACACCGGTCCGAGAGGCGTCCAAGGAAAGTGCACAACAGCAGGCGACCTGCGCCCCGGCGGCGAGTTCCGCCTGCACGTCGAATCCGCTGACCTGGACGCCACCGGGCGGGTCGAAGCGTGCCACCCCCCGCAGCGGCCGGCCCCGGCCGGCTGTGCGCGCTACGGCAGCCGCGCTGCGCGCCTGGCCGCGGGCCAGCGGGCCGGGTTCGTGCGGCCCGGCGTCCGCCCGGCGGGCGGGAATGCGTAACCGGTGCGCCGCCAGGGATTCGAACCCTGAAACGCTACTGTCAGTAACTACCGTCGGGTGCCAGGAAGTCAGGAAACAGCAGGTCAAGGCATTTCCATAGGGCTGACAACTACCATCCGGTGATAGCCTCTGCTGGCGCGTCTGTGACCAATCGTGTGACCCTGCAGGGCAGGCCGGGCATGAGCTGCTAACCCCAAGCGGAGAGCTGCCGGGCCCCACCAGACGTGTTCGTGCTAATTGCCCGCGGCGACCTGGACTGCGGTGTTACCGTGCGTGATACCACGATGGCATGCCGGTCAGGGGCATCGGCTGCCGCCCGCCACAGGCCCAGACCCCGCCACGGCAGGCCACCTCGTCGCAGCATGTCCCGGTCTGTGCAGAGAACTTGGTGCAGTCTGATGAAGGAGTTCCTACCGGAGGGTCAGCCCGGCGTTAGGGTGTGGTCGCGCCCGACGGCCGAGTATGTCGCGATGGCCGTGGCGGCCGTGTGGCTGGCCGTGTTCTGGATACTCCACGCGACGACGGGCATCACCGTGTTCTCGCTGTTCAGCGTCGCGCCGCTCATTGTCGCCACCGTCGCCGGTGAGCGCCGCACGGCCATCTTCGCAGCCGCCGCAATATCGCTGACCATCGGGGCCGCGTGGTGGTGGCAGGGCACTACGACCGATGTGGCCTATTGGACCCGGGTGGCGGTGGTCTGTGTTATCAGCGTGATGGCGGTCGTGGTAGCGGGGATACGCCGCCGCCGCGAGGAAGGGCTGGCGCGAATGACCGCGATCGCCCGAGCCACGCAACTAGCGCTGCTTCCGCCGCTGCCTGCGCAGATGCCCGGGATCAGCATCGCCGCCCGCTACCTGTCGGCCACCCGCGAGGCCTCGGTCGGCGGTGACCTGTATGAGATCATCCCCACCGGGCACGGGCTCCGGCTGGTCATCGGTGATGTGCGCGGCAACGGCCTGGGCGCCGTCCGGCTGGCCGGGCAGGTGCTTAGCGCCTTCCGGCGCAGCGCCGTTGCCACGCCCGCGATGGAACGGGTGGCGGGCGACGTCGGCCAGGCGATCGGTCCGCACCTAGGTGAGGAGGACTTCGTCACCGCGGTGCTGGCACAAATCGCCCCGGCCGGAGGGCTGACCATCGTCAACTGCGGCCATCACCCGCCGCTGCTGCGCCACTGCGGTGGCCTGCTGCCGCTGACCGACAGAAAGCCTGCCTTGCCGCTGGGCTTTGAGGATGACTACACCGCGTTCACCGACAGCTGGTCACCCGGCGACCGGCTGCTGTTCTACACCGATGGGCTGGTCGAGAGCCGCAACGCCCACGGCGACTTCCTCCCACAAGACCAGATTGAAGCGGCGCTCGCCGCGCCCAACTGCGACCAGGCACTGGACACGCTCATGACAGCCGTGCACCGGCACACCGGTGGCCACGCCCACGACGACATCGCGCTCCTGCTGCTCGAACACGACGCACCTGCGCCCAGCAGCGCTAACGGACCCCCAACCGCCATCGGTGTCCCAATCGCGCTCTGAACGGGCATCTCTCCCGCCTCCCGGCGCTCCCGCCACCGGGGTGGGGGCGACCCCGGCTCGGCGCGCTGGCCAGGAGTGCTTCCCAAGCGCATTTCTTCCGCCCCAGGTAATCCGGGTTGCAGCGGCCGACGTATTCGCGGCAGCCCTCAAGGCTGGTACTGGTGCCCACAGTGGCAGTGAATGTGACCAGGGTGTGACCACAGAGATGTGACCAGGGTGTGACCACAGACGCACCTTGAACAGAGAAGCAGCAGGTCAGGCAGGGTAGGCACGGGTGCGCCGCCAGGGACTCGAACCCCGAACCTGCCGGTTAAGAGCCGGCTGCTCTAGCCGTTGAGCTAGCGGCGCATGCTGCCAGGGCAGCTCGTCGGGGTGGAGAGAATCGAACTCCCGCCGCCTGGCCCCAAACCAGGCACGCTGCCACTACGCGACACCCCGGTGTGGAGACGGCGGGAATCGAACCCGCTACGGCGGCGCTTGCAGGGCGCGCCCGCTCCTTAGCTGTCATCCCCGGGTGCCCCGGGGCCAGCCCGGGGCGTGATGTGCCCGGCGGCTCGCCGGGCCGCCATTGACGATGTTCCCGCTATGCAGTTGAGAAGGAGCAGTGGCACGGAAATTCGCCAGGAATAAGAGAATGCTGAAGACAATCATTGGCGATGGAACGCAGTCAGCCGGGTAAAACCGCCGCTGCTGACAACCGCCGGTCAGGCAAAAGGAAACCGCCCGCAGGAACCCATCCTGGGGCGGCGCCGGCGCATCAGCCTGAGCTGCTACAGGGGCGCCTGTCCGGCCGCCGGACCCAGCCGGAGCTGGGCTATTGCTGGCTGGCCCGGTGTCAGCTGGCCCGGTGCCGGCTGGCCCAGGGTGCGCGGGCGCGGTGCCGGCTGGGCTGCCGGGAAGGGGCCCGGCATGAGCTGGCCCAGCCTGAACCGGCAGGACGCGGCATTAAGCCGGTTCTGCTTGATCTGGCTGAGCTGCGCTCGCATGGAAAGCGCCTTTCCTGGTTCTGGCGATCCTCGGATCTTCTGGCCGGTGCAAATCCAGGGTAGATCCGCGCCGGACTATCTGTAAACGGATTAAACGGCGCCAGGCCGGGGATTGTTCCCGCCGTCTTACCGGTCCGCGGCGGGCCAGAGGCTGGGGAGGTTGACCACGATCGCTTCCTGGCTGCTGCGAGCGATGACCACGACCGCCTCCTCGCCGCCGGGGTTCTCCTCGCGGTGCGGGGTGTACGGGGGCACGAAGATGTAGTCCCCGGGTCCAGTCTCCAGCCGGATCTCTTCGCGGCCCTCGGCGAACACGAAGACGGGGTGGCCGGAGACCACATAGATCGCGGTCTCGGAGTCGCCGTGGTGATGGTCGCCGGAACTGGCCCCCGGCGCCACGTGCGTCTGGCCCATCCAGAGCCGGGCCGAACCGCAGGCCGTGCCGGAGATAGCGGCCCAGCGCATCATGCCGGCGGTCTGGCCGGTGGCGGCGGTCAGCTCGGAGCCGCGGATCCGGGCCAGCGGCGCGTGCCAGTGGTCGTCGGTCACGGCTGGCTCCCGTCCCCGGTCAGCGGGCCGCGAGGACCTCGGCTACCTTGGCCGCCGCGCCATCCGGGTCGTCGGTGTCGGCCAGCAGCTCGCCCCAGGACCAGCGGTAGTACCAGCGCAGCCGGCCGCCCTGGTCGGTGCCCGCGGTGCAGTGGATGCTCTCGGCCAGCATGGTCGCGCCCGGAATGAAAACGTGCAGGGCCGCCGGGTACGTGCTCTTCACCGTGGCGTGAAAGCCCTCGGTATCCAGGGCCGTGGCGAGCCGGTGCAGATGGTACGTCCGGGCGTGATCACGAGTGCCGTCCAGCATGTCCCCTGCCTTGCGTTGGTCGGCACATTGTCAGTTCTCGCGGTGCCTCCTTGTCAAGCTAGCACCAGGACGGCCAGCCGGGGAGTACCGCCACGACTGGCCGCCGGAACCGGCTGGTGCAGGCCGCACGCGCTAACGGCCGCCGTGGCCGTCCCAGCCGCGCTCCTGGTACGGGCCGGGCGGCCAGTAGCCCTGGGGGCCGGGCAGGCCCGCCGCGGGCCCGTCCGCCGGGTAGCCGGGCAGCGGGTCGAGCCGGTCGTAGCCCGGCAGGCCCTGGCCGCCCTGGCCCTTGTGCTTGCCGGTGTAACCGGCCGGCAGCTGGCCGGGCGGAATGGAGTAGCCGTTGCCGTAGGCGCCCCCGGCGGGCGGGGTCGGCGCGGGCGGGGCGGGCACCGGCCGGTGCCGGCCCGGGCCGGAGGCGGGCAGGTAGCCGCTGGCCAGGCTGGCCGGGTAGCCCGGCAGGTCGGTGCTGATATAGCTGCCGGTGTCCTCGTTCACGTAGCTGCCGTACGGGTTGCCGGCCGGGGCGGAGGAGGACGGGAAGCCCGGCGCCGGCGGGGTAATGCCGAGCTCCTGGCGGCTGTACCCGCCGCTGTGCCCGTCGTGGTGACCGTAGCCGTTGCCGCTGCTGGCCGCGCCACCGTGGCCCTGGCCGTTGCCGCCACGGCCGTCGGCCGCACCGGGCCCGGCCGGGATAGGGTAACCGCCGCTGTGACTGCTATAGCCGTCCGGATACCCCGGCCGGCCGCCGGGGACGGCCGCGGTGCCGAGCGCGCCCGGGCGGGCGTGGCCGCCCGAGTGGCTGCTGGGGATGCTGGCGCTGCCGTGGCCGTTCGGGCTGGAGTGGGCGCCGGACTGGCCGCCGGGGATGCCATAACCGTCCGGGACGGGGTAGGCGCCGGAGGGCCCGTTGCCGCCGTAGCTGTGCGCCCCGGAGTGGCCGTTCGCAACGGGCTGCCCGTTCGCGGCATGGCCGGTAGTCGCAGAGTGACCGTTCGGGGAAATGCGGCCGTTCGGGCCCAGCTGGCTGTCCGGGCCGACGTGCGGACTGGCGCCATCGCCGTGACGGCCGTGCCCGCCGCTGTAACCCGTTGACGGGTAGGCACCGCTGCCCGTGACCGGGCCGCTGCCGGGGTATCCGGCCGGGGCCGCGCTGGGCGGCGGGTAGGCCGCCGCGGCGGCCGGGGCGGGCGGCACGCTGGCGGTGGCGGCGTAGCCGATCGGGCCGCTGGGGTGCCGCCCGGCGGGCGCGCCGTACCCGGGGAACTGGACGGTGCTGTAGGCACCCGAGTCGGAACTGTAGGCACCCGAATCGGAAACCGGGGCGGCGGCGCGCGCCCGCGAGCCGCGGAACGACCGGCTGTCCTCGGTGATCCGCGGGAATGTCGGGCTGGTCAGCGGGTCCTCGTCGAGCGGCTGCGGGAGCGGCCGGCGCTGCGGGACCGGCGGGGGCACCGGGCGGGCCTGCGGCATGGGTGCGGCCGCGGGCCGGGCCGGGCTGGCCATCGTCGCGGGCGGGGC
>DASVBE010000043.1:0-7026 GCA_036375995.1 Streptosporangiaceae bacterium
GGGCCACTGTAGCGGTGTCGTTCGACGGCGGCGCGCACTGGCAGGCGGCCACGGTCACCCGCCAGGGCCCGGGCCAGTTCCGCGCCGCGTTCACCGCCCCGCCCGGGGCCCTGGTCACGCTGCGGGCCAGCGCCTCGGACACCCTCGGCGGCTCCGTCACTGAGTCGATCACGCGTGCGTACCGCACCGCCGCTGCCCAGCTCGCGCAGGGCCGCGGCGCTGTTTTCCTGACGAGCGACGCAGGCGCGACGAAGGAGCGCCTAAGGAGCGAGGAGGGAAGGCAGCGCCTCTCCAGCGGCCCGAAGCGAGCGGCTAGCACAGCCATGACCACGCCCGCATGCGCCCGGCCGCGGCCCGGCCGGGCCCAGTGCGACCTGCGCTACCAGGTGCAGACCGCGGTCAACCGGGCGCATGCGGCCGGGAAGGGAGCCCGGCCGCGCGGCTGGGGGGCCCGGGCCCTGGAAGCGGCCTACCGGCTGCCGGTGAGCCGGAACAGCCACCAGACGGTGGCGGTGTCCATCCCGTTCCGCATCCCGCACCTGGCCCGGTTCCTGGCCACCTACCGCCGGCACTACGGCCTGCCCGCGTGCACCGCCGCCAGCGGCTGCCTGCGGATCGTCAACCAGGCCGGCCACCGGTCCCCGCTGCCGCGGTCAGGGAAGCGCAGCGGCTGGGACCTGGAGGGCACCCTGGACGTGTCGATGATCTCCGTGGCCTGCCCGCGCTGCCGGATCCTGGTCGTGGAGGCCAACGACGACTTCGTGGGCAGCCTGGCCAGGACCGACGCCACCGCGGCCCGGCTGGGCGCCCAGGTGATCTCCAACAGCTACGGCACCAGGGAGAACGGGTTCGCGCTGGCCGAGCGCCGGTTCTACGTCCAGCCCGGGCACACGGTCGTGGTCTCGTCCGGCGACTTCGGGTTCAGCGCCGCGAACTTCCCGGCCGACCTGCAGGCCGTGGTCTCGGTGGGCGGCACCCAGCTGACCCGGGCCGCTAACGCCCGGGGCTTCGCCGAGCGGGTGTGGGGCGACCCGCGGAACTTCGGGGCGGCCGGCAGCGGCTGCTCGGCCTACGTCGGCAAGCCGCGCTGGCAGCACGACACGCACTGCCCCGGCCGGACCGTCGCGGACGTGTCCGCGGTGGCCACCA
This sequence comes from Streptosporangiaceae bacterium, assembly GCA_036375995.1. Taxonomy (GTDB): domain Bacteria; phylum Actinomycetota; class Actinomycetes; order Streptosporangiales; family Streptosporangiaceae; genus DASVBE01. Next base: position 1,150 of record DASVBE010000043.1, read on the forward strand.
GCGTGCCGGTGTTCGAGCCCACCTACGGCGGCTGGGTCACGGTGGCGGGCACCAGCATCAGCGCGCCGCTCATCGCCGGGGTCTACGGGCTGGCCGGGAACGCCGGCCGGACCGGCCCGCGGCACCTGTACCGCCACGCCGGAGACCTGTTCGACGTGACCACGGGCAGCAATGCGCTGTTCAGCACGCCGGCCGAGGCCTGCGGAAACGACTACCTGTGCACCGCGAAACGCGGCTACGACGCGCCCACCGGACTGGGCACCCCCAACGGCCTGGGCGCCTTCTAGAGCCAGCGGAGCCTGCCCCAGCTCGCGCAGGGCCGCGCATAGCGGCCCTGCGCGAGCCAGCAAGCGGCCGGCGGAGCCGGCCAGCGAGCACTGCTACTTGACGCCGGCCAGGACGTCGACGACGAACACCAGGTCGTCGGTGCCCTTGATGCCGGCCTGGGCGTTGCCGTTCTTCCCGTAGCCGTCGGCCGGCGGGATGATCAGCATGACCCGGCTGCCCGCGGGCACCCCGGCGAGGCCCTTGTCCCAGCCGGGGATGATCTGCTCGGGCGTGGCGCCCAGCTCGAACCCGAACGGCTGCTTCCGCGACCACGACGAGTCGAAGACCTGCTTGGTCCGCCAGTTGACCCCGACGTACTGGGTGACAACCTCCTCGCCCTTGGCCACCGGCGCGCCGGTGCCCTTGATCAGGGTCTTGGTGATCAGCTTGGCGGGCTCCTTGGCGGCCGGGATCGTCACCGTCGGCATCGTGCCCGGGCTGGCCTTGACCGACGGCAGCGGCCCGCCGCCGTCGGAGACCTGCTGGCCGGCCGCGGACGCGGTCGGCGCGAAGTTCTTGATCAGGTCGACCACGAACACCACGGTGTCCGAGGGCCCCACGCCGATCTGGGCGTTGCCCTGGCTGCCGTAGGCCTCGCTGGGCGGCAGCACGGCCAGCACCCGGCTGCCCATCTTCTGCCCGGACAGGGCCTTCGCCAGGCCGGGCAGGCCCACCTTGGCCGCCAGCACCTGCGGGGTGCCCTGGGTGAACGTGCTCAGCGCCAGCTTGTGCGTGGTGCCGCTCCAGATGTAGACGGCGTAGTTGCCGACGAACGAGTCGGTGTCCGCCAGCGTGGCGCCGGTGCCCTTGATCACGGTCTTGATGGCCAGGCTGCCGCTGGCCTTGCTGGCCGGGATCGTGACCTTGGGGCTGGTGCCGAACGCGCCGGTCACCGTGACCGGCGCGTTCGTGCCGGACCCGCCGGACGACGAGGAGGAGGACGAGGGGGTGCTGCCCGCGGAACCGCAGCCCGCGAGCAGCAGGATGCCGAGCGCGGGCACGGTCAGGGCAGCAGCTATGCGTCGCATGAGAAGACCTCAGAATAGGGGCGGCTGGAGCGTGGGCCAGCCTACCCGCTGGCCTGAAGTTCACCGAGCAGGTTGCGGTCCCAGAGCGGAGCGGCTGCTGGCCGATGGCCGCCTGCCGGTAACGGAGTCTAGCAACTCTGCGTAGTACTTCGATGACACATCGTGGCTAGAGCCGGTCTACATGCCGGCGATCAGCTTCTCCACCCGCTCGTCCACCGACCGGAACGGGTCCTTGCACAGCACGGTCCGCTGGGCCTGGTCGTTGAGCTTGAGGTGCACCCAGTCGACGGTGAAGTCACGGCGCCGCTCCTGCGCGCGGCGGATGAACTCGCCGCGCAGCCGGGCCCGCGTGGTCTGCGGCGGGACCGATTTGGCCTCGAAGATGTCCAGGTCGCGGCAGGCCCGCTCGACCGCGCCGCGCCTTTGCAGCAGGTAGTACAGGCCGCGGCCGCGGTGCACATCGTGGTAGGCCAGGTCCAGCTGGGCGACCCGGGGCGAGGACAGCGCCAGCCCGTGCTTGGCCCGGTAGCGCTCGATCAGCTGGTACTTGGTCACCCAGTCGATTTCCCTGGCCACCGAGGCCAGGTCCTGGGTCTCTACCGCGCGCAGGGTCCGCTCCCACAGGTCGAGCACCCGCTTGGTGATCGCGTCCGGGCCGCGCCGGTCCGCGAAGTCCCTGGCCTTGGAGAGGTACTCCTGCTGGATGTCCAGCGCGCTGACCTCGCGGCCGCTGGCCAGCCGGACCTTGCGGCGGCCGGCCATGTCGTGGCTGACGTCCCTGATCGCCCGGATCGGGTTCTCCAGGGTCAGGTCGCGCAGCACCGTGCCGGCCTCGATCATGCGCAGCACCAGGTCGGTCGCGCCGACCTTGAGCAGCATGGTCGTCTCGCTCATGTTCGAGTCGCCGACGATCACGTGCAGCCGCCGGAACCGCTCGGCGTCCGCGTGCGGCTCGTCGCGCGTGTTGATGATCGGCCGGGACCGGGTGGTCGCCGACGACACGCCCTCCCAGATGTGCTCGGCCCGCTGGCTGACGCAGTACACCGCGCCGCGCGGGGTCTGCAGCACCTTCCCGGCCCCGCAGATGATCTGCCGGGTGACCAGGAACGGGATCAGGATGTCGGCCAGCCGGCCGAACTCGCCGTGCCGCCCGACCAGGTAGTTCTCGTGGCAGCCGTAGGAGTTGCCCGCCGAGTCGGTGTTGTTCTTGAACAGGTAGATGTCCCCGGCGATGCCCTCCTCGCGCAGCCGCCGGTCGGCGTCCACGAGCAGTCCCTCCAGGATCCGCTCGCCCGCCTTGTCGTGCGTGACCAGGTCGATCAGGCTGTCGCACTCCGGGGTGGCGTACTCCGGGTGGCTGCCCACGTCCAGGTAGAGCCGGGCGCCGTTGCGCAGGAAGACATTGCTGCTGCGGCCCCAGGACACCACCCGCCGGAACAGGTACCGGGCGACCTCGTCCGGGGACAGCCGCCGCTGGCCGCGGAAGGTGCACGTAACGCCGTACTCGTTCTCCAGCCCGAAAATGCGCCTGTCCATCGGCCCCCAGCTCACCTGTGCCTGGCGGTGTACCTGGCCATGTCCTGACCTTACGCTGCTCCCCCGCCGGAACCGCCAGGCTCACTGTCCGGCGGCGCGTCACCGTCGGGCTCGCTGCTGCCCGTGCCGTTGCTGCCGCTCTGCCCGCCGGCCCCGCCGCCCGCGGGTGACCGGGGCTGCCGGGTCTCGGCCAGCAGGGCCTCGAGGCGGGGGCCGGCCAGCCGCCGGAACTTGCGGTGCGCCCGGCCCCGGTCCAGTACCGCGACCTCGAGCTGACCCGCGCTGAACTCGGGGCGCTCGCCGTTCTGCGGCCCGGACACGCCCTCGATGGCGGCGGCCAGCGCGTCGGCGAGCGGCATCGAGTCGGCGTAGTGCTGCTTGAGCACCCCGGCGACCTGGTCGGACTGGCCGCCCATGGCCACGAAGCCGTGCTCCTCGGCGACCGAGCCGTCGAACGTGATCCGGTAGATCTGGTCCTCGTCCGGGCTGCTGCCAACCTCGGCGACCACGATCTCGACCTCGAACGGCTTGTTGCTGTCGGTGAAGATCGAGCCGAGGATCTGCGCGTACCAGTTGGCCAGCCCGCGGGCGGTCACGTCCTGCCGGTCGTACTGGAAGCCGGTCATGTCCGCGTACCTGACCCCGGCCTTGCGCAGGTTCTCGAACTCGTTGTAGCGGCCCACCGCGGCGAACGCGATGCGGTCGTAGATCTCGCTGATCTTGTGCAGCGCGGTGGAGGGGTTCGGCGCCGCGAACAGGATGCCGCCGTCGTACTGCAGCACGACCCCGCTGCGGCCGCGGGCGATGCCCTTGCGGGCGTAGTCGGCCTTGTCCTTCATCGCCTGTTCTGGCGATACGTAGAACGGCATGGACACCGGCGGATTCCCTTGCTCGTGTGGGCCGGACGGTCGGGGGGCGGTCGCGGGCTAGCCGGCCGGTGCCGGGCCCTGCCGCAGCTGGGCCAGCGGCCCGTCGGGAGCCCGCATCCGCCCGCTGACCACGGTGCCCGCGTACTCCCCCGACTCGGAGTCCGACAGCCGCCGGAAGCCGTCCGCGGTGACCGTGGCCACCACCGGGTAGATGTGCCGGGTCAGGTCCGGGCCGCCGGTGGCGGAGTCGTCGTCGGCCGCGTCGTACAGCGCCTGCATGCAGGCCAGGATCGCGTCGTCGGCGGGCATCCCGTCGGCGTAGAGCTTCTTCAGCGAGCCGCGGGCGAACACCGAGCCGGACCCGATGGCGTGGAACCGGTGCTCCTCGTACCGGCCGCCCGTCACGTCGTAGCTGAAGATCCGCCCGCGGCCAGTGTCCTCGTCCAGGCCGGCGAACAGCGGGACCACGACCAGCCCCTGCATCGCGCCGCCCAGGTTGGCGCGGACCATGCTGGCCAGCCGGTTGGCCTTGCCCTCCAGGGACAGCGCCCGGCCCTCCAGCTTCTCGTAGTGCTCGAGTTCCACGGTGAACAGCCGCACCAGGTCGATGCCGATCCCGGCCGCGCCCGCGATGGCCACGCAGGAGAAGTCGTCGCTGCGGAACACCTTCTCGATGTCCCGCTGGGCGATCATGTTGCCTGCGGTGGCCCGCCGGTCCCCGGCCATCACCACGCCGCCCTCGAACGCCGCCGCCACGATCGTGGTGCCGTGCGGCACGCTGTCGGCCAGGTCACGGCCGCCGCCCGCGCTGGCCGGCCCGGCGCCGCCGGGCGGCAGGGCCGACCCGGCGCCGGGCAGCAGCCCGGGTGCGGCGCCGGCCAGGAAGTCGGCGAACGACGACGTCCCGTAGCCGAGATAGCCGCCGGGGCTCAGGAACGCCCCATGGCCCAGGCCTGGCTGGTACTGGGACGCGGCCGGCTGCCCTGGCGGGTGCGAATCGAAGACCACGCCGTTCCTTCCGGTTGTGCCGGTGATTTCTGCTCAGACCCTACTGCGGCCCAGGCCAGGGCGGGATGCCCGGACGGGGGTGCCGCGCTCCGCCGAGGGCGAACGCGGTCTGGGTCACTGGCCGCCCTTCTGCACGTAGGAGCGGACAAACTCCTCCGCGTTCTCTTCCAGGACCTCGTCGATCTCGTCCAGAATCGCGTCGACGTCGTCGGTGAGCTTGTCCTGCCGCTCCTTGACGTCCTCGGACCCTTGCTGGGCGGTCTCCTCTTCGTCCTGGCTGCGGCGGGTGGTCTGCCGCTGGCCGCCGGTGTCCTTTGTTGCCATGCCCTACCTCCGTGATCCGCGGGGTGGCCCCGCGCCTCAACGCTATCCTCGCCCGCGGTCAGCCCGCCCAATCCTGCCGGGGCCTATCGGTATGGATCCGGAATGTCTGTGCTAGTCGCTCGCTGCGGCCGGCTCCGCCGTCCGCGAGGTGGCTCAGTCGCGGCCGGTGAGCGCGGCGACCAGCTCGTCAGCAGTCTCGCAGCGGTCGATCAGGTCGCCGACGTGCGCCCGGGTGCCGCGCAGCGGCTCCAGGGTGGGCACCCGCTGCAGGGATTCACGGCCGGGGATGTCGAAGATGACGGAGTCCCAGGACGCGGCGGCGACCGCGTCGGGGTACTTGCGCAGGCACCGGCCACGGAAGTAGGCCCGGGTGTCGTCCGGCGGCTCGGTGATCGCCCGGGTCACCTGCTCGTCGGTGACCAGCCGGGTCATCCGGCCCAGCGCGGCCAGCCGGTTGTACAGGCCGCGGTCCGGGCGCACGTCCGCGTACTGCAGGTCGACAAGCTGCAGCCGGGGGTGGCTCCAGGCCAGCCCGTCCCGGGCCCGGTAGCCGTTGAGCACCTCGAGCTTGGCCGTCCAGTCCAGCTCCCGCGCGGTCAGCAGCGGATCCTCGGCCAGCCGGGCCAGCACCGACTCCCAGCGGTCGAGCACGTCCGCGGTCAGCTCGTCGGTGTCGCCGCCGTACCGGTCCTCGGTGTACTTCCTGGCCAGCTCCAGGTACTCCATCTGGAGCTGGACCGCGGTCATCCGGCGGCCGTCGCGCAGCGTGATCAGGTGCTTGCAGG
>DASVBE010000057.1:0-8258 GCA_036375995.1 Streptosporangiaceae bacterium
CGTTCGCGATCACGTCCCCGCACCAGCTCACCGCCGTCGTCCCGCCCGCCGCCACGACCGGGCCCATCACCCTGTCCGGCCCCACGCCTCTCACCACCTACCAGCTCTTCACCGTCACCCCACCCGGCGAAGCCACCGGCAGCTAGCGCGGGGCGTCGTACTCCCGGACCCGGTCCATCACCTCATCGGTGGCCTTCGGCCGGGCGCCGCAGTCGAATGGCGGCTGCGGGTCGTACTCGATCAGGAGCTGCGCCGCCTGGGCCGCGGTCCGGTCAGCGAGCAGTTCGGCCAGCCGCAGCGCCATGTCGATTCCGGCGGACACGCCCGCTGCGGTGATGATCCGGCGGTCGAGGTGCTCGACCACCCGCTCGGGTGTGGGAGTGGCCCCGCAGGCGGCGAGATCGGCGTAGCGGGCCCAGTGCGTGGTCGCGGTTAGGCCGTCGAGCAGTCCCGCCGCGCCGAGCACAAGAGAGCCGGTGCAGACCGAGGTGGTGTAGATGGTGCTGGCGTGCGCGCCCCGCACCCAGTCCAGGACCCGTGCGTCGGATTGCAGCGGGCGCGTGTCGCCGCCGGGGAAGATGATCACGTCGGGGCCCGGCAGGTCCTCGAACCTGCCGTCGACGACCAGGCCGAGCATGCCGTTGCCGGCGCGCACCTCGCCCCTGGCGTGACCGACGAAGGTGATGTCGAAGGCCGGGATCTGAGCCAGCACTTCGTAGGGGCCGATCGCGTCCAGGGCGGTGAACCGCGGGAACAGCGGGATGGCGATGCGCAGCCGGCGCGTCATGCGGATGCTCCTCGGTCAGGGTTTGCCGTGCGGAAGCGCCTCCGGTAGGCGTCGGGGCTGACCCCCAGGTGGCGGTGGAATACGCGCCGCAAGGACTCGGCGCTACCGAGCCCGCAGCGTTCGGCCACCACTTCCAGTGTGTCGTCGGCCGCCTCCAGGTCGGCGCGCGCTGCGTCCAGCCGGACCCGCTCGACGAACCGTCCCGGGCTCTGGCCAACCTCGGCGGTGAACACACGGGTGAAGTGGCGCACGCTCATGGACGCCGCATCGGCAAGCGCGGGCAGCCGGTGGTCACCGCCGGGCGCAGACTCGACGCGGTCCTGGACAGCCCGGACGGTCGAGCGCACAGCCCTGGGCGCCCAGGCCGGCGCGGCGAACTGGATCTGGCCGCCCGGCCGGTGCAGGAACATCACCATCGACCGGGCCAGTATCTGGGCGACGCCCGCGCCCAGGTCGTCGGCGACCATCGCGAGCGCCAGGTCGATTCCGGCGGTGACCCCGGCGCTGGTCCAGACCTGGCCATCGCGGATGTAGAGCGGGCCGGGATCCACTTCCAGGGCCGGGTATTCAGACTGCAGCTCGGCCGCCGCGGCCCAGTGCGTGGTCACCCGGCGGCCGTCGAGCAGCCCCGCGGCAGCAGCGATGAAGGCGCCCGTGCACACCGCCGCGACCCGCCGGCACCTGCTGGCGGCGGCCCGGACGAAGGCGATCAGGTCTGGGTCGGCGCTGGCCGCCTTGGAGCCGGTACCGCCCGGCAGCACCAGGGTGTCGATCCATTCGCCGGGGCCGGGCAGCGGCACGGAGCCGAGTTCCAGGCCGCTCTCGGTGCGGACCAGGCCGCCATGTGCCGATGCCACCCGTACCCGGTATCCCGCGCGCCTGCCCAGCGATTCGGCCGCCTCCCCCGCGCTGGCGAACACCTCGTACGGCCCGGCGACGTCGATCGACTGCACGCCGTCGAAGGCGACGAAGACCACCGGCAGCTCGCTCACGGATCCCACTGTCGCTGCGGCTCATCGATGGCGTCAACGACACGTTCCCCACATATTCGGCCACGATCCTGACCTGGTAATTCACTTTTGACCCGCGGCTCAGCCGGTTAGAGTCCCCCCGTGCAGGATGAGCCCGCTGGGGTGAGCGCTGAGGCGCTTGCGGCGCTGCTGCGGGAGCGGTGGGGGTTCCCGGTGACCGGTCTGCGGTACGCGCCGGTGGGGTTCGGGGACTACCACTGGACCGCGGACGGACGGGACGGGGAGCGGTGGTTCATCACCGTGAAGGACCCGGACGAGCACGACCATGATCCGGGCGGGAGCGCCGCCATCGCGGAGGACCTGGTCGCCACGATGACCGCCGCCGCCCGGCTGGCCGCGGCCGGGCTCGAGTTCGTGGTCGCGCCGCTGCCCACGCTGGGCGGCACGCTGGTCGAGGGGCTCGCGCCGCACTACTGCGTGACCGCCTTCCCGCACATCGACGCGGAGCCTGCGGACTGGGGCGACGTGTACACCGCGCAGGACCGGGCCGCGGTTATCGGCATGCTGGCGCGCCTGCACCAGCAGCCAGCCGACCCCGGCCTGCCGGTCCGGGCGGCGGCCGTGCCGTGGCGGGAGTTCCTTGACGGCGTGGCCGGCGGGGCGGCGCTCGACTGGGACGACGGCCCCTATGCGGCAGCGGCCCGCGACCTGGCCGAGGGGCACCGCCCGGCCCTGGGGCGGGGGCTGCGCCGCCTGGACGAACTCGTGGCCGCATTGACCGCGGAGGCCGCACCGCTGGTGATCACCCACGGCGAGCCGCACCCCGGCAACGTCCTGCGCGCCGGGCCGCAGCGGCTGCTCATCGACTGGGACACGGCCGGCCTGGCCTGGCCGGAGCGGGACCTCTGGTCGGTCACCACAGCGGGCACCGAGGACGCCGCCCGCTACGAGGCGGCCACCGGGCACCGGCCCGACCCCCGGGCCATCGAGATGTACGCCCTGCTCTGGGCTCTCTGGGAAATCGGGGAATTCCTGCGCCGCTTCAGCGGGCCGCACGAGGAAAGCCCCGATTCGGTCACGGCCTGGGAAGGCCTCATCGAGTCGTTCGGCGACCTGATGAGATAACGGGTATGCGGATCGCGACGTGGAACGTGAACTCGGTGCTGGCCCGCCTGCCCCGGCTGACCGTCTGGCTGGAGGAGACCGCGCCCGACGTGGTCTGCCTGCAGGAGACCAAGGTCGGCGCGGACGCTTTCCCGTCCGACGAGGTCACCAGGCTCGGTTACGAGATCGCGGCGCACGGCGAGGGCCGGTGGAACGGGGTCGCCATCCTCTCGAAGGCCGGCCTCGCCGACGTCGAGCGCGGCCTGCCCGGCGACCCCGGCTTCCCCGGCCCGGACACCCTGGAAGCCAGGACGATCTCCGCGACCTGCGGGCCGGTGCGCGTCCGCTCGGTCTACGTGCCCAACGGCCGCACCCCCGAGGACCCGCATTACCAGTACAAGCTCCGCTGGCTGGCCGCGCTGCGGGACGCGGTCGCCGCGGACGCCGCCGGCGCTGCGCCCTTCGCGCTGATGGGCGACTTCAACGTGGCCCCGGCCGACGACGACGTGTGGGACATCGCCGCCTTCCAGGGCTCCACGCACGTGACGCCGGCCGAGCGGGCCGCGCTCGCCGAACTGCGCGCGGCCGGGCTGACCGACATCGTGCCGCGGATCGAGAAGGGCCCGCACCCGTTCACCTACTGGGATTACCGGGCCGGCTCCTTCCACAAGGGCATGGGCATGCGGATCGACCTGATGTACGCCAACCAGGCGTTCGCCGGGAAGGTGGCCGACGCGTGGGTGGACCGGGAGGCGCGCAAGGGCAAGGGCCCCAGCGACCACGCCCCGGTCGTGGCCGACCTCGACCTCTAGCCCGGCCGGCCGGCTCGCGCCGGATCGCGCCGCTCACCGGCCAGCGGTCAGGACACGTCCAGCGCGAGAATGTCGTCCTCGGTCTCGCGGCGCAGCAGCACCTTCGCCGCCCCGTCCCGGACCGCGATCACCGGCGGCCGCGGCACGTGGTTGTACTGGCTGGCCATGCTCCGGCAGTACGCCCCGGTGCCCGGCACCGCGAGCAGATCCCCGGCCGCCACGTCCGAGGGCAGGAACTCGTCCTTCACGATCACGTCGCCGCTCTCGCAGTGCTTGCCCACCACCCGGGCCAGCACCGGCGGCGCGCCCGACGCCCGTGAGGCCACCGTGCACGAGTAGTCCGCGTCGTACAGCGCCGTGCGGATGTTGTCGCTCATCCCGCCGTCGACCGCGACGTACCGGCGGGACGTGCCGTGATCCAGCTCGACGTCCTTGATCGTCCCCGCGGTGTACAGGGTGAACCCGGCCGGCCCGGCGATCGCCCGCCCCGGCTCGACCGACACCCGCGGCACCGCCACACCCAGGAACTGGCATTCCCGCACCACGATCTCGGCCAGCGAGGCGGCCATGCCCTTGGCCGGCAGCGGGTCGTGGTCGCTGGTGTAGGCGATGCCGAACCCGCCGCCCAGGTCGACCTCGGGCAGCTCGATCCCGTGCTGCCGGGCCACCTCGGCGTGCAGGCCGAGCAGCCGCCGGGTCGCGACCTCGAACCCGCCGGTGTCGAAGATCTGCGACCCGATGTGCGCGTGCAGCCCGCGCAGCTCCAGCTCGGGCCGGGCCAGCACCCGGCGCACCGCCTCGGCGGCCGCCCCGCCCTGCAGGGACAGGCCGAACTTCTGGTCCTCGTGCGCGGTCGACATGTACTCGTGGGTGTGCGCCTCCACCCCCACGGTCACCCGCAGCAGCACCGGCATCCGGGTCCCGTGCCGGGCGGCAGCATCCGCGACCCGGCCGATCTCGGCCAGCGAGTCGATCACGATCCGGCCGATCCCGGCCGCGACAGCCCGGTCGATCTCGGCGTCGGACTTGTTGTTGCCGTGCAGTGTCATGTGCCGCGGCGGCATCCCGGCGCGCAGCCCGACGGCCAGCTCCCCGCCCGAGCAGGTGTCCAGGCGCACCCCGTCGGCATGCAGCCACCGGGCCACCGCGGTGCACAGGAACGCCTTCCCCGCGTAGTACACGTCGGCGCCACCCAGGGGACCGAACGCTTCGCTGAACGCATCGCGGAAAGCAGAAGCACGAGATCGAAAGTCTGCTTCATCTATTACGAAGGCCGGGGTGCCGAACTCGGCCGCCAGATCGCGGACATCGACGCCGCCGGCCACCAGGGAGCCCGCCGCGGAGCGGTGCACGGTGCTCGACCAGAGCTCGGGAAGCAGCTCGTTGACGTCATCCGGGGGACGCAGCCAGGCCGGGACGGTCGCCGTGCTGCCGTACCCGGGGGCGTGCAGCGCCCCGGCCTCATGCGCGGACATGGCGCCAGACTAGCCGGGCCGCCGCCCGATCAGGTTCATCGCCAGCGCGGTCATGACCGTGGTATCCCGGCCGGCGATCAGCGCGCACTGAGTGCGGACCAGGCCCCGGTCGGGCTTGGAACGGGACGGCCGGGCCTCGGCGACCTCGGCCCGGATCCGCAGCAGGTCGCCCGGGCGCAGCGGCGCGGGCCAGCGCAGCTCGTCGATCCCCGGCGAGGCCAGGCTGGCGGCCCGGGTCAGGTAGTGATCGGCGTACAGCCGCATGAACAGCCCGGCGGTGTGCCAGCCGCTGGCGATCAGCCCGCCGAACGGCCCGGCCGCGGCCCAGTCCCGGTCGGCGTGCATCGGCTGCGGGTCGAACCGGCGGGCGAAGTCGAGGATCTCCGCCTCGGTGACGGTCAGGTAGCCGTACTCGTAGACCGCGCCGGGCTGGTAGTCCTCGAAGTACCGGTCGGTGATCGGGGCGGCGAAGTCGGCGCCGAGGGCCCGGGTCGGGCCGGCCGCGCTGTCCGGGTGCGTCATGGCAGCCAGCATGGCACCGGGCCGGAGCTCTGGCCGGCCGGCCATAGCCTTGCCTCATGCAATTCGGCGTCTTCAGCGTCGGCGACGTCACGCCCGACCCCACCAACGGCCGGGTGCCGACCGAGCACGAGCGGATCATGGCCATGGTGGCCGTCGCCCGTAAGGCCGAGGAGGTCGGTCTCGACGTCTTCGCCAGCGGCGAGCACCACAACCCGCCGTTCGTGCCGTCCTCCCCCACGACCATGCTCGGCTTCCTGGCCGCGCAGACCAGCCGGCTGATCCTGTCCACCGCGACCACGCTGATCACCACCAACGACCCGGTGAAGATCGCCGAGGACTACGCGATGCTGCAGCACCTGGCCGGGGGCCGGGTCGACCTGATGATGGGCCGGGGCAACACCGCGCCGGTGTACCCGTGGTTCGGCCAGGACATCCGGCAGGGCATCCCGCTCGCCATCGAGCACTACCACCTGCTGCACCGGCTCTGGCGGGAGGACGTGGTCGACTGGGAGGGGCAGTTCCGCACGCCGCTGGAGGGGTTCACCTCGACGCCGCGGCCGCTGGACGGCATCCCGCCGTTCGTCTGGCACGGATCGATCCGCAGTCCGGAGATCGCCGAGCAGGCCGCGTACTACGGCGACGGGTTCTTCGCGAACCACATTTTCTGGCCCACCGACCATTTCCAGCGGCTGGTGAGCTTCTACCGGGAGCGTTTCGCGCACTACGGTCACGGCGCGCCGGAGCACGCCATCGTCGGGCTCGGCGGGCAGGCGTTCATCAGGAAGAACTCGCAGGATGCGGTCAAGGAGTTCCGCCCGTACTTCGACAACGCGCCGGTCTACGGGCACGGTCCATCGCTGGAAGACTTCATGGCGCAGACCCCGCTGTCGGTGGGCAGCCCGCAGCAGGTGATCGACAAGACCATGACGTTCCGCGAGCACTTCGGCGACTACCAGCGGCAGCTGTTCCTCATCGACCACGCGGGCCTGCCCTTGGGCATAGTCCTTGATCAGCTGGAAACCCTGGGCGGCGAGGTCGTCCCTGTCCTGCGCAAGGAGATGGCCGCGCGGCGCGCCCCGGGCGTCCCCGGCGGGCCGACCCACGCCGCCCGGCTGGCCGCGGCCCGCGCCGAAGCCGATGCCCTGACCGGCGCGGGCCACGCGCCGGACGGCCGCTAGCGGCGCCTGGCCCCTGGTCAGCCGTTCCGGGCGGATCCGGTGAGCATGACCTGCCAGGGCCGGACGGTGACGGTGAGGAAGCCGGACCCGACGCTGGCGTCCTCCTCGGTGGCCAGGCGGGTCGCCTCGGCCAGCCGGCCCGCGCCCGGCAGGCGCAGGATCGCCATGCCCGAGCCGGGCTCCTCGGGCAGCGGGCCGGCCGCGATCAGGTAACCCTGGTCGGCCATCCGCTGCAGGAAGGCGATGTGCTCGCGGAACTGCGGCTGGGCGAACAGGCTGACATCAGGCGACGCGGCCGGCCCGGCCCGGTGCTCCAGCGCCACCCAGGTCGCCTCGCCGTCGTCCTCGCCAGTGCCGCCCCGGCCCGGAGCCCGCGCCCGTTCGGTTTCCGCGGGGCTCGTGTTCCCTGAGCGTCTGGTGTTGTCCGTGTGTCTGATGATTTCTGAGGAATGTTCCGGGGCGGCCGGGCCGGGCTCGTCGCGGGCCGGGGCGGTGAACGCCTGGTACAGCCGGAGCACCTCGGGCCAGCCGCGGGAGTACTCCGCCCGGGCCGCGGCCGGGTCGGCGAACACGTCCCAGCCGGCGTGCTCCAGCACGACCAGCGTCTGGTCGCCGGCCGCGCGGAACGTCACCGTGACCTGGCTGGCGGCCAGCGTGTCCCGGCCCGGGTGCCACGTCATGCTGAACTCCTCCGGCGGCAGCCAGCTCGTGACCTGGCCCCACTCGGCGGACTGCCCGTCCGGCGACCGCTCGACCAGCGCCCCGTCCTCGAACGCCACGGTGGCGCCGGCGCCGAACACGCTCAGCTCGGCCAGCGGCCACCAGTCCCCGATCTTGCTGGTGAACAGCGCGAACGCGACGCCGGGCGGGGCGCTGACGAGGATCTCGCGGTGAATCGGCGGCAGTGTCACGGCGCAGGTTCTCCCCTGTTCTCGGTATGGCTGTTCCCGGCCTGGCTGTTCCCGGCCTGGCTGACGTAGCCGGCGAACGCGGTCAGCGCGGTGTCCCAGGTCGCGGTCAGCCACTGCTGGGCCGGGGCCAGGCCGCCGGGGACGAGCGCGTACAGGTTGCGGGTGCCCACGCTGCGGTGCGAGATCAGTCCCGCGCCGCTGAGCACCCGCAGGTGCTTGCTCACCGCCGGGCGGCCGACCGGCAGCCGCTCGGCCAGCCGCCCCACCGGGGCCGGCCCCTCACGCAGCAGTTCGAGGATCCGGCGGCGCACGGGCTCACCCAGGGCCTCGAAGACCGCGTCCGCGCTCGCTTGGTTGCTCATAAGTAACGGTTACTCTAGAGCAACCATGAGTCGGGCGCCAGGCACCCCGTGATCACGGAGGATTTCACACCGTCGCGGACTCGCACCTGCCGCGATCATGATGGGACGTCTGCATGATCGCGGAGGATGGCGGGGG
>DASVBE010000250.1:0-5048 GCA_036375995.1 Streptosporangiaceae bacterium
GGTCTCACCTGGGTGGCCGGGCGGCCAGCGAGGCTGGCGTGCTTCCGCCTGGTGAGCCTTACGCCACCGATCCGTTCACGACCGAGCCGTTCACGACCGAGCCGTTCGGGCGCGAGCGGTTCTCGGGTGGGCAGCCGCCGAGCGGGACCGTGCACCAGCCGGAGTGGGGCGGCCGGGGGCCTTCCTCGGGTTGGGGCGGCGGGTCTGGCTGGGGACGGGGCGGCGGACGGCGTCCTCGGCGGCGGTGGATTCCGCTGCGATACAAGTGGATCGCGGCGCTGGTGGTCCTCGGGCTGATCTTCCGCCGGGCGGTGGCGTGGGCCGTCCTGTTCGCGCTGTCGGCCGCGTTTCACCTGGTGGGGGTGGGCATCCACCTGCCGTCGATCAAGTTCGGCTGGCCGTGGCAGTCGGTGACGTCGAGCTCGACGACCACGACCCCGGTGGGGCCATGGGTGCTGCAGAAGATCGAGGGCATCGCCAAGCCCGCGCTGGGCCGGGCGAACTTCAACTTCGTGTTCACCCGCAAGGTTTCCAAGAGCATCGGCCCGTGGCCGTGCTGGTATCAGACCACGTTCGCGGCGGTCGGGCACGCGTCCGCCACGGTCGCGCTGAATCCCGGCCCGGCGTGGTGGGCCCCGGGGACCGGCCACTACAAGCTGCGCGTGCTCAGCGCGCCGCAGGGCGGCAAGCCGGGCCACGTGTCAGTGCAGATGATGCTGCCGATGCCGCAGCTGCCCCAGTCCGCGCATGACGTGACGATCGACGATCTGCCGTCCAAGCCGATCGACGTGCAGCACAGCTGGACGTACCCCGGCTTCGGCTGCGGGACGTTGCTGAAGCCCCAGTTCGACAACTCGGTGCTCTACGCCGAGGCCCAGCAGATCGCGTTCTACAAGTCCACGCATGTCCCGCAGGTCACGAAGCCGCTGATCGCCGCGGCCGAGGCCGAGGCCGTGCAAACGGTGCGGGACAACTTCGTTCAGCCGACGGTTAATGCGCTGGGATATACGCTTGATGAGTTCACGATTGCGTGGGTTTCGCGGTAGCACCTGCCCGGCTGGCCGGACGAGAACCGGTAGGGAGTGATTGGCTCCGGTAAATGGCGTCTGATCACCCTGGTGTTACCGCCGCGCCGCCTGGTGCCAGCCTGGTGCTCACTGCCGTTGCCGTGGCTGTTCCTCATGCTCACACGTCGCTTGTTCCTTCAGCTGATGGGTGCTTCCGGGGTCGCGATGACCGCTTCGGACCTGCTGTCGCAGGCCGTGGCCAACGCGTCGCCGGCCGTGCGGGCGAGCGGGTCCGGCGGGGTCGAGCACGTTGTCGTGCTGATGCTGGAGAACCGCTCGTTCGACCACTTCCTGTCGTGGCTGCCGGGCGCCGACGGCCGGCACGACATGACCTACCTGGCCCCCGACGGGAACACCTACCCGAACTACCCGCTGGCCCCGGACTTCCAGGGCTGCGGTTACAGCGATCCGGACCACAGCTGGGAGGGCTTCCTCATCCAGCACAATTTCGGGAAGATGGACGGCTTCCTGCAGCGGCCGACCGCGCCGCCCAATCTGCCCGGGGTCAAGCTGGCCGCGGCTAACACGTTCCCGATCGGGTTCTACACCAATTTCCATCACGACGAGCACGGCCAGCGCCGCAAGGCGGTCCCTGACCTGCCGGTGATTGGCGCGCTGGCGGAGAACTACACCGTTCTCGACCGCTACTTCTGCTCCTTCGCCGGTGAGACGTTCCCGAACCGCTTCTACCAGCACGCGGCCAGGACCGACCGGGACCACAACAACAACACGATCTCCAAGCTGCCGTCGATCTGGGACCAGCTCTCCCCGGTGCCCAACACCAAGGGCATCCCCACCGGCGGGTACTTCTTCCGCGACCTTCCGTTCATCGCCCTGTGGGGCACCAAGTACTTCCCGTTCTGGCACCCGTTCGCGGACGGCGACACCGACGCGCTGGGCATCCCGGTGACTACACCGTCGTTCCTGGCCACCGTGGCGGCCGGCAACTTGCCGAACGTCAGCTATGTGGACCCGGCGTTCGACACCGAGGAGAACGGCACCTCGGCCGACGACCACCCGCTGGCCGACATCCGGCTCGGCGAACGGTTTGTGGCCGACACATACCACGCCCTGGCCGACGCGGGCTACCTGGACAACACGGTGCTGATCGTGACCTTCGACGAGTGGGGCGGGTTCTTCGACCACGTGCCGCCGCCGCAGGTCATCGACGACACCAACCCGGATGACGTCGACCACAGCGGGGACAGCTCCAGCCCGACCGACGGCCAGCTCATCCCCGACTACCGGCAGCTGGGCATCCGGGTCCCGGCCATCGTGGTGTCGAACCTGGCGCCGCGCCGGGTGGTCCACCACGGGCCGTTCGAGCACACCTCCACGCTGAAGATGATCGAGTCCGTGTTCGGGCTGAAGTCGCTGACCGCCCGGGATGCCAACGCGGAGAACCTGGGCATGGTGCTCAGCAGGCATCCCCGGCGGCCCGTGCCCACGCACGCCATCCCGACCAGCAGCCAGGTGCTGGGCCCGGTCAGCGACGCGGCCGCGATCTGCAGCGCAGACAGTGTCCAGTCGGTGTCGCCCAAGCCGGTGAAGCACGGTCCGCGCCCGCACGTCGAGGTCCCGGTGCTGCCGCAATCCGGCTGGCCTACCGGGTCCGGCATGGTCGGGTTCGGCAGAGAGCACCGCAAGAACCAGCGCTCCTGACCGCGGGCTCCGCGGGGTCCGGCGGCCACCCGGCCGCCGGGCTCCGCGGGTCCCGGCGGTCATCAGCCACCGGGCTCCGTGGCTGCGGCGGCTGCGCGGCCGCGGTGCTCGCGGCGGCCTGGTGGCCCGCAGCGGAGGCTGCCCATGGCGGGGCTTGACCGCGAAACGTAGTCTGGCTCGGGGGGCCGGGACGGGAGGGATGCATGGTAACCGGCCGGAAGGCTGACCGCGGCGGGCCGCGGGAGGGCGGCACCGGGTCCGTGCATGGCTAGGCGGGCCCGGGGCGGCGACCCGGGAGACTCCGCCCGGCGGCGTAAGCAGGCCGTGCTTCCCGAGGACAGCACCGTCACGCTCGCTGAGGCCCGCGCCGCCGCAGGCATCGATCAGGTCTTCGAGAACCTGGAACGCGAGCTGATCGGCCTGGTCCCGGTCAAGGACCGGGTGCGGGAAATCGGCTCACTGCTGCTGGTCGACCAGGTCCGGCAGCGGTTCGGCCTGCTGGCACCGCGGCCCAACCTGCACATGTGCTTCACCGGCGCGCCGGGAACCGGCAAGACCACGGTCGCGCTGCGGATGGCCGAGATGCTGCACCGGCTGGGCTACCTGTCCGGCGGGCAGCTGGTCCACGCCATGCGCAACGACCTGGTCGGCGAGTTCATCGGGCAGACCGCGCCGAAGACCAAGAAGGTCCTGGAAAGCGCGATGGGCGGCGTGCTGTTCATCGACGAGGCCTACTACCTGCACCGGGCGAACGACTCCCGGGACTACGGCCAGGAAGTCATCGACATCCTGCTCCAGGTCATGGAGAACCAGCGGGACAAGTTCGTGGTGATCCTGGCCGGCTACAAGGACCGGATGGACACGTTCTTCACGTCCAACCCCGGCATGCGGTCCCGGATCGCGCACCACCTCGACTTCGCCGACTACCAGATCGACGAGCTCGTGGCGATCGGCCAGCTCATGCTCCAGCAGTCGTCCTACTACCTGTCCCGCGACGCCGAGCGAGCCTTCCGCGACTACCTCAAGGGCCAGATCCACCTGCCGGACTTCGGCAACGCCCGGAGCGTGCGCAACGAGCTGGAACGGGCCCGGCTCCGGCATGCGCGCCGACTGGCCGCCGACCCGCACCGGGCCTGGAGCCGGGAGGACCTGATGCGGCTGGAGGCCGCCGACATCCTGGACCGGAGCGACGACCCGCTGCCCAGTGTGCTCGGCGAGCCCGCCCGCTGACCCGCCCGGCACCTGGGCGCCGAGCGCCCGGCTGGTCGGGGACCCGGACCGGCCGCGGGCGTGGACCCTGGTGATCGGCGGCACCCCGCAGTCCTACGTCGACCTGGACGACCCGCAGTACCTCGAGTTCGAGTACATGCGCTGGATCGGGCACCTGATCGACCTGGCCGCGCCGCCCGGCCAGCCGCTGCGCGTCCTGCATCTCGGCGGCGGAGCGCTGACGCTGGCCCGCTACGCGGCGGCCACCCGGCCCGGCTCACCGCAGCTGGCCGTCGAGTCGGACGCTGCGCTGGTGGACCTGGTCCGGCGGGAGCTGCCGCTGGCCCAGCGCAGCCGCCGGGCGGGCGGCAACGCGCCCGGGCGGGTGCGTGTCCGGGTCGGCGACGCACGGGACGTGCTCGGCACGCTCCCGGACGCGTCGTTCGACGTCGTGATCGCCGACCTGTTCGCGGGGGCGCGCACCCCGGCGCACCTGACCACCGCCGAGTTCACCGCCGAGGTGGCGCGGGTGCTGGGGCCGGGCGGCGTGCACGCGGCCAACGTCGGCGACGGGCCGCCGCTGGCACACACCCGGGCCCGGGTGGCGACCGTGCAGGCGGTCTTCCCGCATGCCGCGTTGCTGGCCGAGCCGGCCGTGCTGCGGGGCCGCCGGTTCGGCAACCTGGTGGTCGCGGCCAGCCCGCGGGAGCTGCCCGCCGCGGGGCTGCGCAGGCGGCTGGCCGGCGATCCACTGCCCGGCCGGCTGGTGGACGGCGAGGAGCTCACCCGGTTCGCCGCGGGGGCCGCGCCGATCACCGACGTGGCCGCGCGGCCCTCCCCGGCCCCGCCGCCCGACGTGTTCGCTACCCGGCGCCACGGCCGGGACTGACTCCGCGCCCCGCCAAAGTCCAGCTCAGGGGCAGCGCGCCTCCTGGCACAGCCGCCAGGCCGCATTGCTTGCTCCGGCCGGCCCGGCTGCCGCGGCTGACCCGCCTAGCACCACCCCTCCGGGCGCCGGGCAGGGCACGCGGCTAGCCGGGCCGGCCGGCCGGGCCGGCCCGGGAACACCCCTGGCCGGCCCGCCCCGTGCTCCGCGGCGCGCTCCCCCGG
>DASVBE010000144.1:0-8040 GCA_036375995.1 Streptosporangiaceae bacterium
CGGCGACCGCTACTACGCCACCGACGGGCACTGCACGCACGAGCAGACGCTGCTCTGCGACGGCCTGGTCATGGACGACGTGATCGAGTGCCCGATGCACAACGGCCGGTTCGACTACACCACCGGCCGGGCGCTCGGCGCACCGGTTCTGACGGATCTGCGCTGCTACCCGGTCCGCGTCGAAGACGGCACGGTCTACCTGGACCTCGGCTAGCCCCGGGCACTCCCGGGGCTAGCCGGGCTTCTGCTGGCTACCGGCGCGGCCGGGGCCACCACAGTTCGCCGGTGAGCGCCTCGGTCACCAGCCCGGTCCGGCTGACGCCCTCGGCCATCACGTACGGCCCGAGCGCGGCCAGCAGCCGCTGCCGCTGCGCCGGCCCGGTGCCGTAGAAGTTCAGCCGCGCCACGGAGCCCCGATGGTCCCGCAGTTCCAGCCAGCCCCGCGCGTACGACGAACGCCAGAACGACTGCGCCCGGCCCGGGGCGGAGACGCTGGCCAGCCGGGTTAGGTCGACCGACTGGCGCCTGCTGTACAGCTGCGTCACGGTGAGCTGGCCGGATCCGATCTGGTAGCGGAACCTGGCCACCAGGATGCCGCCGAGCAGCGCGCCGATGGCGCCTCCGCCCGCCATGCCCTTGAGCGTGCCGTGGGCCATGGGGATCCAGAAGAAGAGCGGAATCAGCACCGCCGCCAGCACCGCGCAGTACAGCACCGAGCGAGGCCGCCGCAGCACGATTGGCCCGGATGCGGTGCCCGGAGGGCTGCCCGCGGCCGCGGTCACCACAGCTCCCCGGACAGCGCCTCGGTCACCAGCCCGGCCCGGCTGACGCCCTCGGCCATCACGTAGGGCTCCAGCGCGGCCAGCAGCCGCTGCCGCCGGCCTCGCGTGGCTCCGTAGAAGTTCAGCCGCAGCACGTGGCTCTGCTCGTCCCGCAGCTCCAGCCAGCGCAGCCGGCCGAGCAGCGCCCGCGACCAGAACGGCTCCCGCCGGCCCGGGGCGGTGACACTGGCCAGCCGGGTCAGGTCGACCGTCTGCCGGGTTCGGTGCATCTCGGTCGCGACGAGCTGGGTGCCCCGGATCTCGTAGCGGTACGTGGACGTGAGGACGATGCCGAAGAACAACCCGACAGTGCCCACGATCGCGACGCGATGCAGCGCGGTCTGGCTCGCCGGGGCCAGGAAGTACGTGATCACAAGCGCCACCGCCAGCGCCGTTTCGGACAGCGCCAGGCGGAGGTTCGGCAGCACCACCCCGGCGGGCGGGGAGGTCACGGGGGCGGGCGTCATGACGACCGCGGCCGGGGGCGGGGCCACCAGAGCTGGCCGCCGAGTGCCTCGCGGACCAGGCCGGACCGGGACACACCGTCGGCCATGACGTAGGGCTCCAGCGCGGCCAGCAGCCGGCGCCGCGGGCCCCTCCCGGTGCCGAAGAAGCTCAGCCGCACCATAGAGCCCTGCTCGTCCCGCAGCTCCAGATAGCGCCTGCGGCCGAACAGGGTCGCTCCCCAGAACTTCTCCGGCTGGTCCGGGGCGGTCACGGCGGTCAGCCGGGTCAGGTCGGCCGACCGGGGCCCGCGGAGCTGCTCGCGGGCAGTGACCTGGCCGGCCCTGACCTCGTAGCGGAACCTGGCCGTCAGGACGACGACCACCAGTGAGCCGATAGCGGCCCCGCCCGTCACCGAGCGGAGCAGGTCATGCTGCACGGGAATGAGGAAATGCGCGGTCAGCAGCGCGCCGCCGATAATGAGCTCAGCCAGGGACCAGCTCAGCTGCCGCAGCACGGCGACCGGGCCGGATGCGGTGCGGGGAGAACTGGCCGGCCTGGGCTCGGCTGGTGCTTGGTTCATATGTGTTACCGGACCTTCCCGGGGTCAAGGGGCGCAGTTCAGCCACCCGGGAGGGCCGGCCGCCGGGGGCCGCTCAGCGGGGCCGCCAGGGCTGTGCTGGTGCTGCCCGTTACACGCACCGGGGCCGGCGCCAGTTCAGCCAGACCTGACCCCGGCGTCAGCCCGGTACGATCTGGTCCTCAGCGGGGCACGGTCCGGTCTTCAGCGGGCCGCCAGCGGCCGTGCGCGGTGCCGGTCTGGCCGGCCCGGATCAGCTCCAGCCGCGGCTTCACGCCGTCGGCCCGGCCGGTCTGCGGCCGCCGCGCGCCGGCCCGCCACGGGTCCGGCCAGGGCGCACCCGGGCCGTCGTACTCCTGCTCGGCCGCGGCGTGCAGGGTCCAGTTCGGGTCGTACAGGTGCGCCCGGCCGAGCAGGCACAGGTCGGCCCGGCCGGCCAGCAGGATCGAGTTCACGTCGTCCCAGGACGAGATCACGCCCACCGCCATCGTCGCCAGCCCGGCCTCGTTGCGGATCCGGTCGGCGTACGGGGTCTGGTAGGACCGGCCGAACGCGGGCTGCTCGCCCGCGTCGACCTGGCCGGTCGATACGTCGATGATGTCCGCCCCCGCGGCCGCGAAGGCCCGGGCGATCTGCACCGAGTCCTCCGCGGTGATCCCGCCGTCCACCCAGTCGGTGGCCGAGATCCGCACGCTCATCGGCCGGTCCTCCGGCCACACCGCGCGCATCGCGGTGAACACCTCGAGCGGGTAGCGCAGCCGGCCGGCCAGCGACCCGCCGTATTCGTCGGTGCGCTGGTTGGCCAGCGGGGAGATGAACGAGGACAGCAGGTAGCCGTGCGCGCAGTGCAGCTCGAGCAGGTCGAAGCCGGCCTCCGCGGCCCGGGCCGTGGCGTCGGTGAACTGCTGCCTGATCTCCGCCAGGTCCGCGGGTCCCAGCTCGCGCGGGACCTGGCTGACCCCCGGCCGGTAGGGCAGCGGGGACGGGCCGACCACGCCCCAGTTGCCGTCCGGCAGCGGGTCGTCGATGCCCTCCCACATCAGCCGCGTCGATCCTTTGCGCCCGGAGTGGCCGAGCTGGATACCGACCTTCGCGCCGCTCTCACCGTCAAGGAAATCAACTAGTCTGCGCCAGCGCATGGCCTGCTCATCGGTCCAGATCCCGGTGCAGCCGGGGGTGATCCGGCCCTCCGGTGACACGCAGACCATCTCGGTCATCACCAGGCCGGCCCCGCCCAGTCCCTTGCTGCCCAGGTGGACCAGGTGGAAGTCGTTGGGCAGGCCGTCGGTAGCCCGGTACATGTCCATCGGCGCGACCACGACCCGGTTGCGCAGGGTCAGGCCGCGCAGCCGGAACGGCTGGAACATCGGCGGGCTCACCTGGCCGGTGCCGTGCCCGCGGTCCCGCTCGTGCCCGGCGAACCAGCGGTCCACCGCGTCGACGAACTCCGGGTCGCGCAGCTTCAGGTTGCTGTAGGTGACCCGGCGGCTGCGGGTCATAATGTTGAACGCGAACTGGAGCGGGTGCTGGCCGGTGTACTGGCCGAGGTTCTCGAACCACTCCAGGCTGGCCTGTGCTGCCCGCTGGGTGGACAGGACGACCGGGCGCCGCTCGGCCTCGTAGGCCGCCAGCGCCGTTTCGGTGTCCGGCTGCTCATGCAGGCAGGCGGCCAGCGCGAGCGCATCTTCCATGGCCAGCTTGGTGCCCGAGCCGATGGAGAAGTGCGCGGTGTGCGCGGCGTCGCCGAGCAGCACCAGGTTGCCGTGCCGCCAGCGCTCGTTGCGCACCGTGGTGAACCGCAGCCACTTGGAGTTGTTGAGGAACAGCTCCGCGCCGCCGAGCACGTCCGCGAACAGGTCGCGGATCAGGCTGACCGACTTCTCGTCCGACTCGCCGGGCTGACATGCCTGGTCCGCGACCGCGGCGAAGCCGGCCCGCTCCCACACCTGCTCGGTCATCTCCACGATGAACGTGCTGTTGCCCGCGTCGTAGGGATAGCCGTGGATCTGCATGACGCCGTGCGGGGTCTCCGCGATGTAGAACTTGAACGCGTCGAAAACCTTGTCCGTGCCGAGCCACATGTACCGGCAGCGGCGGGCCTCCAGGGTGGGCCCGAAGACCTCCGCGTACCGGGTGCGGGTCATCGAGTTGGCGCCGTCGGCCGCGATCACCAGGTCGTGGCTGCCGCGGAGTTCCCCGGGGTCCGGGGCCAGCGCGGAGAAGTGCACGGTCACCCCGAGCTCGGCGCAGCGCTGCTGAAGGATCTGCAGCAGGCGCTTCCGGCTCAGCGCGGCGAAGCCGTGCCCGCCGCTGGTGTGCACCTGGCCGCGGAAGTGAACGTCGATGTCGTCCCAGCGGGCGAACTCGCGCTCCATCGCCGCGTAGATGCTGCTGTCGGCGTGCTCGATGCCGCCGAGCGTCTCGTCCGAGAACACGACGCCGAAGCCGAATGTGTCGTCGGCCGCGTTCCGCTCCCAGACGGTGATCTCGCTGGTGGGGTCCAGCTGCCGGGCCAGGGCGGCGAAGTACAGCCCGCCCGGGCCGCCGCCGATGACCGCTATGCGCACCCGGCTGCCCGCCTCACCCGGCCGTGGCCTGGGAGCCGGGTGCTTGCTGGCCCGGTGCTTGCTGGCGGAGCACGTAGCGCTGGACCTTGCCGGTCGAGCTGCGGGGGAGTGCGGTCACGAAGTGGACGGCCCGCGGGTACTTGTAGGGGGCGATCTGCTGCTTGGCGAAGTCCTGCAGCTCGGCGGCCAGTTCCGGCGCGGCGGAGAGCCCGTCGCGCAGCACGACGTAGGCGGTGACGAGCTGGCCCCGCTCGGCGTCGGGGAGGCCGACTATGCAGCATTCGGCCACCGCGTCGTGCTGGAGCAGGGCTTCCTCGACCTCGGGGCCCGCGATGTTGTAGCCCGAGGAGACGATCATGTCGTCGCTGCGGGCCAGGTAGATCAGGTAGCCGTCCGGGTCCTGCACGAACGTGTCGCCGGTGAAGTTCCAGCCGTCCTGCACATAGCTGGTCTGCCGGGAGTCGGCGAGGTAGCGGCAGCCGGTCGGGCCCTTGACGGCCAGGCGGCCGGGGGTGCCGGGCTGGACGGGGTGGCCCTTGTCGTCGAGGACCGCGGCCTGGTAGCCGGGGACCGGCTTGCCGGTGGCCCCGGGGCGGATGTCGTCGTCGGCGGCGGAGACGAAGATGTGCAGCATCTCGGTGGAGCCGATGCCGTCGATCAGGCGCACGCCGGTGGCCTCGAGGAAGGCGTGCCAGGTGGACTCGGGCAGGTGCTCGCCGGCTGATACCGCGCGGCGGAGCGTGCGGCGCAGCGCCGGGGCGCGGCCGGATCGCAGCATGGCGCGGTAGGCGGTCGGCGCGGTGAAGCAGATCGTCACGCCGTGCTCATCGATGGCGTCGGCCAGCTGATCGGGGGTCGCCTTTTCGACGAGGAGCGTGGCCGCGCCAACCCGCATGGGGAAGAGGAGGAGCCCGCCGAGCCCGAAGGTGAAGGCCAGCGGGGGAGTGCCGGTGAACAGGTCGCCGGCGCTGGGGCGGAGAACGTGCTCGGAGAACGTGTCGGCGACCGCGAGGAGATCGCGGTGGAAGTGCATGGTGGCCTTGGGCTTGCCGGTGGTCCCCGAGGTGAAGGCCAGGAGGGCGACGTCGTCCGCGGCTGTTGCCACCGCGGTGAAGGCGGTTTCGGCCCGGCTGGCCAGGGCGGTGAGGTCGTCCTCGCCGGGGCCACCGTAGCTGATGACCGGGGCCCCGCCCAGGTCGGCGGCCTGGAGGTCATCGGTGAAGCGGGCGTCGCAGATCGCGAGCATGGGCCGGGCGATCGAGGCGATGGCGGTCAGCTCGGCGGCACGCAGCAGCGGCATGGTCGGCACGGCCACGGCGCCGGTCTTCAGCACGGCCAGCCAGCAGGCGGCCAGCCAGGGATTGTTCGGCCCGCGCAGCAGGACGCGGTTGCCGGGGACGACGCCAAGCCGGTCCGTCAGCACCCGCGCGATCTGGTCCGTGATGGCCCGGAGCTCGCCGTAACTCCAGCTGGTGCCGCCGGGGGTGAGCAGGCAGCGGCGGTCGGCGCCGAGCGTGGCCGCGGTGACGTCGAGAAGCTCGGCGGCCGCGTTCAGCTGCGCCGGGTAGCTGAGCCCGGGCAGGTCAAAGATGAACTCCGGCCACTGCTCAGGGGGCGGGAGATTATCCCGGCAGAAGGTGTCCGCATGCGCGGACGGTCCGAGCACCGGGCCCGTGTATTCCGGCATGCCTCCCAGTATTCTCTTATCCTGACGGCAGTCAATATTCCGAACCAGCGCCTCCGGGAGTGCGGTTGACCGGCGAGGATCGGGGCGCCCCGGCCGGCCGCGGCCCGCGGGACCAGCGGCCGCGGGCGCTGATCGTGACGCTCTACGGCCTGTACGCCCGGGAGGCCGGCGGCTGGCTCAGCGTGTCGTCGGTGATCCGGCTGCTGGCCCACTGCCAGGCCGACGAGCCCGCGGTGCGGTCCGCGATCTTCCGGCTGAAGCGGCGCGGGCTGCTGGAGCCCGCCCGGGTGGACGGCGTGGCCGGCTACGGCCTGTCCGCCGAGGCCCGGGCCATCCTGGACGAGGGCGACCGGCGGATCTTCGCCCGGCGCCGCGCCGCGGCGGGCGACGGCTGGCTGCTCGCCGTGTTCAGCGTCCCGGAAAGCGAGCGCGACCAGCGGCACCGGCTCCGCTCCCGGCTGGCCTGGCTGGGCTTCGGCACGGTGAGCGCCGGGGTCTGGATCGCCCCCGGGCACCTGCTCGCCGAGACCTGCGATGTGCTGCGGCGGCACGGCCTGGACCGGTACGTCGAGCTGTTCCGCGGCGGCCACGCCGCGTTCGCGCCGACCGCCGAGCGGGTCCCGCAGTGGTGGGACCTGCCCCGGCTGCGCGGCCTGTACGCCGACTTCCTCGACCGCTACGGCCCGGTGCTGGAGGCCTGCCAGCGCGCGGGCGGGGTGGCCGGCGAGCCGGACGAGGCCGCCGCGTTCGCCGACTACCTGGCCGCGCTGACCGACTGGCGGCGGCTGCCGTACGCCGAGCCCGGCCTGCCCGCCGAGGTCCTGCCCGCGGACTGGAACGGGTTCCGCGCCGCCGACACGTTCTTCGGCCTGCGCGACCTCCTGGCCGGCCCCGCGCACCGTTTCGCGGCCCGCGCCCTGGGCCGTGCCGCGGAGCGTAAATGAGACGCCCAGGCGGTGGCCGTCAGCCATGGCGTTCATTCTCCCGTGCCTCCCGCGGCTGCCGCCGGGCTAGCGCCACGGCGGCCTCGACGGCGAGCCCGAGCCCGGCCCCGCCCACGACGTCCAGCGGGAGGTGAGCGCCTACGTAAATGCGGGAGAGGCCAACGGCCGGCACGACGGCGGCAACCGCAGCGCGCCCGGCCGGGCTTAGCCGCGGGAAGGCCGTCGCGCCCATGGCTACGGCCACGCCCGCATGCCCGGAGAGGTACCCGAGCCCGGAGGCTTCCGGGCCACGGGTGCGGACCCCGCTGATCAGCGCCGCTGGCCGGGGCCGCCCTACCACCCGCTTGACCAGCTTGGCCAGGGCCCAGCTGGCCGTGCCGCCGACGAGAAGCCGGCCCGCGAGCTCCCGGTCGTGCGCCAGCAGCGCTGCTGTGGCCGCCGCGGGCACGGCGCCGAGCGCACCGGACTGCATGATGATCCACACCGGACCGTAGAGCGAGTCGGGCAGGCCGTTGATGGCCTGGAAGGCCCGGGCCTCGCGATGCCCGACCCGGTCGCGGCGCGCCGACAGCGCGGTGACCAGCACTGCCGCCGCGCCCACGCCGAGGCTGACCCGGCTACCGGTCAGCCAGCGCGCGGGAGAACCATTCCTGACCAGGCTGGCCTTGAGCACCAGCTCACCGTCACTCACTGACGCGGGCGGTGCGGGAGCGGTTGCGCGGCACGCCGAATACGAGGTTCAGTGCGCCCCCGATGAATGTGCCCAGGCCTGCGCCCGCGATGACGTCCAGCGGGAAGTGCGCACCGAGATACAAGCGCGACAGGCAGACCGCGGCCGCCAGGGCCCAGAGCAGGACCCTCCACCAGCCCTTGAGGTAGGGCGTCACCAGAACAGTGATCACGAAGATCACCATGGCGTGACCGGAGGGAAAGCTCAGCCCGTGGGCGGCGGCCCGGCCCCGCAAGATCACGTCCGGGAGCGTCTCGGCCGGCCGGT
>DASVBE010000272.1:0-5359 GCA_036375995.1 Streptosporangiaceae bacterium
GCCTCGATGCCCAGGTCGGCGGCCAGGAAGCGGTCCTCGATCATGGCCAGGACCAGCGCGGTCGTGCCGAGCTTGAGGTAGGTGGAGATCTCGCTCAGGTTGGCGTCGCCGATGATCACGTGCAGCCGGCGGTACTTCTCCGGGTCGGCGTGCGGCTCGTCCCTGGTGTTGATGATGGGCCGCTTGAGCGTGGTCTCCAGGCCGACTTCCACCTCGAAGAAGTCGGCGCGCTGGCTGATCTGGAACCCGCTGTCCCGGCCGTCCGCGCCCAGGCTGACCCGGCCCGCCCCGCAGACCACCTGGCGGGACACGAAGAACGGGGTCAGGTGCCGGACGATGTCCGCGAACGGCGTGGACCGGTTCATCAGGTAGTTCTCGTGGCAGCCGTAGGACGCGCCCTTGCTGTCGGTGTTGTTCTTGTACAGCTGGATGGGCTGGCCGCCGGGGATCGCCGCGGCCGCGGTGGCCGCCGCGGCCATCACCCGCTCGCCGGCCTTGTCCCAGATCACCGCGGACAGCGGGTCGGTGGTCTCCGGGGCGGAGTACTCCGGGTGCGCGTGGTCCACGTACAGCCGCGCCCCGTTGGTCAGGATCACGTTGGCGAGGCCGAGATCCTCGTCGGTCAGCTGGGACGAGTCGGCCGCCTCCCGGGCCAGGTCGAACCCGCGCGCGTCGCGCAGCGGGTTCTCTTCCTCGAAGTCCCAGCGCGGCCGGCGGGCCCGGGCCGAGGTCGCGGCCTGGTAGGCGTTGACGATCTGCGAGGAGCTGACCATTGCGTTCGCCCCCGGCTGGCCGGGCACGGAAATGCCGTACTCGGTCTCCGTGCCCATGACCCGGCGAACGCTCATAGTGCACAGACTAGTGCCGCGGGGGCTGTTGCCGGGACGTCGCGCGCCCTGAAGCAGCCCCCGCGGCGGGCAAATCCGTGCCTACAGGTACTGGCCGGTATTGGCCACGGTGTCGATCGAACGGCCCGCCTCGGTGCCCTGCTTGCCGGAGACCAGCGTCCTGATGTAGACGATCCGCTCGCCCTTCTTGCCGGAGATCCGGGCCCAGTCGTCCGGGTTCGTGGTGTTCGGCAGGTCCTCGTTCTCCTTGAACTCGTCGATGCACGAGGCCAGCAGGTGCGACACCCGCAGGCCCTTCTGGCCGGTCTCGAGCAGTTCCTTGATAGCCATTTTCTTGGCGCGGTCCACGATGTTCTGGATCATGGCGCCGGAGTTGAAGTCCTTGAAGTACAGCACTTCCTTGTCGCCGTTGGCGTAGGTGACCTCGAGGAACCGGTTCTCCTCGGTCTCGCTGTACATCCGCTCGACGACCCGCTGGATCATGGCCTGCGTGCAGGCCTGCTTCGACCCGCCGTGCTCGGCCAGGTCGTCGGGGTGCAGCGGGAGCTCGGGCAGCACGTACTTGGAGAAGATGTCCCTGGCCGCCTCGGCGTCCGGGCGCTCGATCTTGATCTTCACGTCCAGCCGGCCGGGGCGCAGGATGGCCGGGTCGATCATGTCCTCCCGGTTGGAGGCGCCGATCACGATGACGTTCTCCAGGCCCTCCACGCCGTCGATCTCCGACAGCAGCTGGGGGACGATGGTGTTCTCCACGTCGCTGGACACGCCCGAGCCGCGGGTGCGGAAGATCGAGTCCATCTCGTCGAAGAACACGATCACCGGCATGCCCTCGCTGGCCTTCTCCCGGGCCCGCTGGAACACCAGCCGGATATGCCGCTCGGTCTCGCCGACGTACTTGTTCAGCAGCTCAGGGCCCTTGATGTTGAGGAAGAAGCTCTTGCGCTCCTTGGCCGTGGCGCCCTGCCCGTTCTGATCGGCGCCCGCCGCCGCGTCGGCGGCCGTCTTGGTGGCCACCTGCTTGGCCAGCGAGTTGGCCACCGCCTTGGCGATCAGCGTCTTGCCGCAGCCGGGCGGGCCGTACAGCAGCACGCCCTTGGGCGGCCGCAGCTGGTGCTCCTTGAACAGGTCGGCGTGCAGGTAGGGCAGTTCGATCGCGTCCCTGATCTGCTCGATCTGGCCGGACAGGCCGCCGATCTCGGAGTAGCTGATGTCCGGGACTTCCTCCAGGATCAGCTCTTCGACCTCGGCCTTGGGGATGCGCTCGTAGACGTAACCGGACCGCGGCTCGAGCAGCAGGCTGTCCCCGGCCCGCAGCGGCTCGCCGGAGATCAGCGGCTCGGCCAGCCGGGCGATCCGCTCCTCGTCCGCGTGCGAGATGACCAGCGCCCGCGCGCCGTCTTCGAGGACCTCCTTGAGCATGACGACTTCGCCGATCGTCTCGAAGCCCTGGGCAACGACCACGTTGAGGGCCTCGTTCAGCACGACTTCCTGGCCAGGCCGCAGCTCGGACAGCTCGATGCTGGGGCTGACGCTGACCCGCATCTTGCGCCCGCCGGTGAACACGTCAGCGGTCGAGTCGTCGCAGGCGGCCAGGAACACGCCGAAGCCGGACGGCGGCTGGGCCAGCCGGTCGACTTCCTCCTTCAGCGCGACGATCTGGTCCCTGGCCTCGCGCAGCGTGCCGGCCAGGCGCTCGTTCTGCCCGGTGACGCTGGCCAGGCTGGCCTCGGTCTCGCGGAGCCGCTCCTCCAGCAGGCGCGATTGCATGGGCGAGTCGGCCAGACGGCGGCGCAGGACCGCGATCTCCTCCTCCAGGAAAGAGATCTGCGTGGAAAGGACTTTGACCTCGTCATCGTGTCGTCCGGCTCGGGCGCTGTCATCACGAGCGGCCATGCCCTCTTCACCCCTTCCGCAAGCTCACTTACCTAGACCCTACCTATCTGGGGTGCATCCGTAACCTGACGCGGCGCTCCACTGTGCCGAAGTGGCGTCACGATCCGAAAACATGCGGGCGCCGCGGGTTAACGCCGACGCAGGTCAGGCGGGCGGCTCTGGCGTGTCCGCGGTGCCGCCGGCGGGCTGCTCCAGGGCGCCTTTGGCCGGCCTCCGCCGGCGTGGCGGCGGGGTCACCCCGTCGGCCAGCCGCCGCGCGGTGACCAGGAAGCCCGTGTGCGCCACCATCCGGTGGTCGGGGCGGACCGCCAGGCCCTCCACGTGCCAGCCGCGCACCAGGGTCTCCGAGGCGGCGGGCTCGGCGAAGCAGCCGAACGAGCGCAGGGACTCCACCGTGCGGGACAGCTGCGTCGTGGTGGCCACGTAGCAGCAGACCAGGCCGCCGCCGGACAGGAAACCGGCCGCGGCGGCGGTGTAATCCCAGGGCGCGAGCATATCCAGCACCACCCGGTCGAACCGCTCGCCGGCGGGCGCGGCGGCGGGCAGCTCGCCGGTGATCAGCGTCCAGGCCGGGTGCGGGCCGCCGAAGTAGCGCTCCACGTTGCCGCGGGCGATCTCGGCGAAGTCCGGCCGCCGCTCGTAGGACACCAGCACGCCGTCCTCGCCGATGGCCCGCAGGATCCAGCAGGACAGCGCGCCGCTGCCCGCCCCGGCCTCCAGCACCCGGGCGCCGGGGAACAGGTCGGCCACGGCCAGGATCTGCGCCGCGTCCTTGGGGTAGACCACCGCGGCGCCGCGCCGCATGGACAGCGTGAAGTCGGACAGCAGCGGCCGCAGCGCGACGTACTCGGTGCCGCCGGACGAGGTCACCACGCTGCCGTCCGCGCCGCCGATCAGGTCGTCGTGC
Source organism: Streptosporangiaceae bacterium (assembly GCA_036375995.1). Taxonomy (GTDB): domain Bacteria; phylum Actinomycetota; class Actinomycetes; order Streptosporangiales; family Streptosporangiaceae; genus DASVBE01. The sequence goes on from DASVBE010000272.1 coordinate 3,649, forward strand.
GGCAGCGTGCCCTGGTGGGTGTGGAAGGACTTTCCCGGCGTCAGGGAAACCAGGTGGCTGCGGCCCTTGGGGTCGGTCAGCTGGACCTGCTCACCGGCCTGCAGCGGCCCTCGGCGTGGTCGGATCACGCCCGTCAGGGTAGCGGTGGCCGGTCAGGTCCGGGCGAAGGCCTGGTCCAGGTCCGCGGTGGCCAGCACGCCGAGCGTCTCGCCGGACGGCTCGACCAGCAGGTACTCGCTGGCCGGCGCCTTGCGGACGGCGTCGATCAGGGCCATTCCTGTCAGGTCCGCGGACAGCACCATGCTGGGCTCGAGCGTGCGGGCCAGCGCGCCGGCCTCGATCCACGGCCGGCGCTGCTCGGGCGTGGCCATCACCGCGGTCTCGTTCACGATCGCGATCGGCTTGCCCTCGTGGTCCTCGATGATCAGGGCCCGGGCGCCGGCCTCGTCGGCCCGGCGGACCGCCTCGGCCAGCGGCAGGCTGGCGGGCACGCTCAGCGCGGGCCGGGCCAGCCGCCGGGCCTGCAGGCCGGGCAGCCGCTCGCGGACCCGGGTGACCCGGATGGACTGGCCCGCGCCGATCCACATGAACGCGGCGATGACGCCCAGCCAGAGCAGGTTCACGGTACCCGCGGACGAGCCGGTGCCGTCCCTGAAGATGATCAGCAGCGGCAGCGCGAGCAGGCCGATGGCCAGCACCCGGCCCGCCCAGGCGGCGGCGATCGTGCCGGTTCCGGGCCGCCCGGTGAGCTTCCAGACCCCGGCGCGCAGCATCCGGCCGCCGTCCAGCGGCAGCCCGGGCAGCAGGTTGAACACGCCGACGAGCACGTTGGCCACGATCAGCTGGTCGGTCAGCACCCGGGCGAGGCCGGTGGGGTGGACCAGCTCGAGGGCCAGCCAGCCCAGGCCGGCCAGGCCGAGGGACAGCAGCGGCCCGGCCCCGGAGACCAGGAACTCCCTGACCGGTGTCTGCGGCTCCTCCTCGATCTCGGAGTAGCCGCCCAGCGGGTACAGCAGGATCCGGCGGACCGGCAGGCCGAAGGCACGGGCCACCACACAGTGGCTGAGCTCGTGGATCAGCACGGAAACGTACAGCAGCAGCACGAATGCGGTGGCCACCAGGTAGCGCGAGGTCTGGCCGGCCACCTGGCCCTGCAGGCTGTCCGCGTAGAACAGGATGAACAGGGCCGCGATCAGGAACCAGTACGGCGAGATGTAGACCGGGATGCCCAGCGGCCGGGCGATGATCAGCCCCGGGCGCGGCGGGGCGGGCGGCTGGCGCGGCGGCCGCGCAGGCGGCTGGCCCGGCGGGGCCTGGCCGCCCGGATTCGTCCCTGTCACAGCACCGATGCTACGTGGTCCGCCCGTTCCCGCGGCGGCTCGCCAGGGCACGGTGCGCTAACGGCGCCCGTGGCCGGCGTAGCCGGCCGAGCGGGCGCAGGGCCGCGGCGCTGCTTCCCGCGAGCGACACCGACCCGGCATGCCGGCGGAGCCGGCCCAGCTCGCGTAGGGCCGCAGCGCTGTTTCCCCGGCGAGCGACACCGACCCGACGCGCCGGCGGAGCCGGCCCTAGCTCGCGGAGGGCCGCGGCGCTGTTTTCCTGACGAGCGATGAGGCGCGACGAAGGAGCGCCGAGGGAACGAGGAGGGAAGGCAGCGCCTCTAAAGCTGCCCGCAGCGATCCAGCAAGCACAGCAGGCAGCGCCTCTCCAC
>DASVBE010000044.1:0-5458 GCA_036375995.1 Streptosporangiaceae bacterium
CGGGACCACCGGGGCCCGTGACTGTGCATCCGGGATGCACCGGACGGCAAGATTACCTAGCCGCCGTAGCCCGCACAGGCTCTGCATGATCAGCTGTCCGGAATGCCGCGAGAGCCAGCCCGGCCAGCCCGGCCAGCCACCCGGGCGCCCAGGCGCCCAGGCGCCCGGGCGCGCGGCCTCCGGCAGACGGCTGTATTGCGGCCGCGTCGTGGCCGGTCCGGACGAGCAGCCAGGACACCAGCGAGTTCGAGTTCCGCATGTCGCCGCTGCCGAGCTTGTCACGGCCCCAGGTGAACGGCGGAACGCGCCTGACGATCCTCGGCATGGCAGCAGCGCGGTCCGGGTCATCGCTCACCCGCTGCGGACTCTGCACGGCCTCGTCGACGTCAGGAATACGTCCTTCGTGCCAGCATCGGACCTCGTCGCGGCAGGCCCGGTAGCGGCCGGGCCACCGCGCGCGGGCGGCACTGATGGCCCTGATTCAGGGGCTGCTCATCGTGGAGTCGCTCAACCGCCCGGCGCCAGCGGCCACCACCGGCGGTTCAGCGGCCAGCATCGGCTCCGCCGGGGCCACGGCCATTCCTTCTGCGCGGCGCTTGATGCCCAGCAGCATCTTGCGCATCATCGGGAAATCGCCGAACTCGGCCAGGACGACTGTCATCAGCGCGGCCGGGCCGGGCCGGTAACGCTGCTTGAGCCGGGTGACCAGCCGGGTCCGGGCCCCTGGCAGCGGGGTAAGGGCCCAGGCCCAGCTCGAGTCGGGCTTGGTCCAGACCAGTGACGCAGGCGGCTCGACCTGAGTGACCCGGAAGGAGGTCTGGTCGGTCGGCGGGCTGGCCATCGGTGCCGCCAGGTCCCCGACGCAGGGGTGCTGCCACGCGGGCAGGATCGCCTCAGCGCTGGGCCGGCCGAGGTTGTCGAGCAGGTCGTAACTGTAGAACCCGGCCCGGCGGTAGCCAGCCTGAACGATCCACGGCCAGACCTGATCCGGAGGGGCGTCGATGGTGATGGCCCGGGTCGCGGTGAAGTGCGCGACCGGAACGAGGTCATCGCCGGGCATCGTCCCGGCGACCTCCTTGCTGGTCGCTCCCCACCGCAGGTGCCACCGCCGGAGCAGCGGAGCGGACAGGAACAGCGGCAGCCCGGTGACGACCTCGTCGACCCGCTGGAGCAGCCGCCGGTCCCCGGCCAGGATCAGCCCTGCCCCGGCCAGCAGGCAGACCGGCTGCAGCGGACTGAACACCCGCACCACCAGCACCTCGACGAGGATCCAGCCCACGAGCAGCAGCCCGGTCAGGGCGACCGCCTCCCGGGCGCGCCGGTGCCGCCGCCAGACCAGCACCGTGGCCAGCGTCGCGGGGATGGCGACTACGCAGCCCAGCGCAATGCCGCCGAACACCGGGCTGCGGAAAGGCAAGCGCGCGGCCAGCGACTCAGGCGCCGGGACCAGCCCGGTGATCAGGCCCACTGCCCCGTACCAGGCGGAGAGCGCAACGAGCGCGGTGTATGACGCCAACAGGGGCCGGCGCCATGAAGAGCCCCTAGTCATACCGCCGATCCTCGGTGCCGAGACGACGGCCGCCCAGGGCCCAACGACCGGAGACGAACGGACCTTGGTAATTCCCGTCCCGGGCCTATCCCAGCCCGGGCGAGGCGGGGGCGGCCACGGACCGGAACGCAGCCAGCACCGCTGGCCACGCAGCCGACAGTGGGTCAATGAGCTCGAAATGCCCGCACCGGGGCAGCACCTCGCAACGCACCGCACCATCGACCGCCACGGCCTCAGCCGCCCGCGCAAAGTCCACGCTCATCTGGCTGGGCACCACCCCATCATCCGCACCATGCACTAGCCCCACCGGCACAGGCACCGGCAGGAGGCGCGCCGGATCGGCAGCCCCGTACCGCTCCGGATACCGCCGCGGCCCACCGCCCATCAGCGCCTGCGCCGCACCACGCCCCAGTCGCTGCCGCGCACACGACGTCAGATCGCTCACCGCGGCCAGCCCCACAACCCCGCTCACAGCCGCACGGGCCACCGCCCACGGCGAACCCTCAGGCAACCGAGCCCGCGCCGCCGCCCACAGCGCCAGATGCCCCCCAGCCGAATGCCCGCCCAGCACCACCGCGCCCGGCCGCGGCCCGGGCACCAGCCCCGGCAGAACGTCAGCCGCCATCGCCACGTCATCGAACGTCCCCGGCCAGCCGCCACCCGCCTGACCCGTCCGCCGGTATTCCGGCAGCACGACCGCGTACCCCGCCGCAGCCAGCGCCACCGCCAGCGGCCGGGCATGCACGCGATCGTAAGCAGCCCGCCAGAACCCACCGTGCAGGAACACGATCAGGGCCGCGGCCCCGCCACCCGCGGCCCCGCTACCAGCGGGATACCAGAAGTCAGCGACCTGCTCCGCCCCATCGCCGTACCGCAGAACCTGGTCCGGCGCGGGCGCCGCCCTCCCCAGAATGTCGTCCCGGTCCATGGCCCTTCCCTGATCCACAGCGTGACCTGCGGCGGCGCCAGGTGAACGCCAGGCCCCCCGATTCCGTGTCCAGATTGGGCCGTAAAGCGGCCGTAAAGCGATGTGTCGGCCCCTGGCAGCGGGGAATGCCCACTTGCGTGGTGAGCATAGTCTGACTACTAGAGGTGACGAAGGAAGCCCTGACGGGACGCCGAACGGGACGAGGCCGATATTGTGTTGACCGCCCGGCGAGGAACTGGCCTGGGTGCACTGGCGGGGGCGAGTGTGCTGTCAGCAGGCGTTTTCGGCATCTTTGCCGTCAATACGCCCGCTAGTGCAGCAAACGCCCCGGCGGCGAAATGCGGCCAGCGGCCAAAGGCCGCGGTGCTCACCGCCGCTCATCAGAACTCCCCGAGTCCGTCACTCTCGGTAACATCCAGCGCGCCTTCGCCGAGCAGCAGCGCGGGCACCGTAGCGGCCACCCCGACCAGCCCCACGCCGTCCGGGCCATCGGCGTCGGGTCCCGCCTCTACGTCGCCGTCTGCCCCGTCGCCGTCTGCTCCGTCGCCGACTAGCAGCAGCCCGTCGCCGACCAGGAAGCCCACCCCCACCAAGTCGCCCACGCCCACGAAGAGCCCCACGCCGACGAAGTCGCCGACGCCGTCACCGAGCCCGACCCCGGGCACCGCGCAGCTCTGCGTGTCCGTCCAGCCGTTCGGCAAGGCCGCCGCCAAGGTCCGGCCGGGCCAGACCGCGACCTACATCGTCTGGGTGTGGACCACTGGCGCCGACGCGAAGAACGTCACCGTCGACCTGTCGACCGGCGACAGCAAGATCAGGCGGACCAGCGCGCCCAGCTTCTCGGTCTGCCCGGACGCCTCGGGGACCCGCTGCACGCTCGGCACGCTGCCGCAGGATCAGGCCGATGAGCTCCAGGCCCGGATCTCGGTCTGGAAGATCGCCGGCACCGGCAAGAACCTGACGCTGACCGCCACGGCGAGCGCCAAGGACGCCAAGCCGTTCAAGGCGGATGGCGACGTGGCCGTGGTGGCCGCGCCGGCGCCTTCCACTCCCCCGCCGTCCGACCCGCCGCCCGGCGCCGGTGGCCTGCCGCCGCCGCCCGCGCTGCCCCCGCTGCCGCCCGACCCGGCTCCGATCACCGGCGCGTCCGACCCGGCCGGCCTGTTCCCGACCGTCACGCCAACCCCAGCCAGCACAGCCGCGTCCGACCCCGCCGCGGCGCACCGCACCAAGGTCCGCGCCACCTCCGCGGGCAGCACGCTGCCGCTGAACACCCGCCTCATCGGCGGCCAGCTGGCCGGCCTGGTCATCCTCGCCGCGGCCATCGCGATCGCCGTCGCCCGCCTGTCGTTCCGCCCGCAGCGCCCGGACACCACGCCGGACGACGACTAACCGCCGGCCCGCCGCGGGCCGCCGTCGCCCGCGCGGACCGCACGGCGAATCTGCCCGGCCGTACTCCGGCAGCTGCCGATGATGGATTACGCATTCGTTCACCGCTGGCCACACCCTCAGGGCTAGCCGGGCGGCAGCACCACCGCCAGACGGAACGAGAGCTCGGCTGGCCAAGCATGGCTAGCTCCGGCACCCGGGCACTCATCGCCGGCCGCTCATGCGACCCCGGCCGCGCCCGCCGGGCGGGCCGGTATAGCCGTCGATCCCACTGCGCCACCCCGCCCGGTGCCCGCGGCCACGCCTGGGGAAGGGGAAAGCCAGGATGTCGCTGGCCGGTCCGGTGGCCGCGGCCAAGCGCCGCGGCCAGCTGGACCGTCCAGCGTCTGGGTTGGCGCGGCTACTTGCGGTGCTCGATCTCCGGCCGGGCCGTGCGCAGTTCGTTCGCCAGGTCGGTCACGCTCAGCGTCGGCGACGCGATCACGCCAAACGTGTCGTTGTCCGCCCACGCGCACTCCGCCACCCCACCGGGGACGCGGGGCAGGCAGGCCGCACTGCCGCCGAGCGAACCCGGGTCGACACGCTGCCCCCCGGCGGACTGGCCGGTGAAGCTGTCGATGAAGCCCGCGTCCGAGGTGCCGGTCAGGTTGCCGCCGATGAACAGGATGATCTTCGGGTTGGCCTGCGCGGCCGGGCCGGTTCGGTCCTGGTAGACCGCGTAGACGACGTTCTTCGCCTCGCCCGCGCTCTTGGCCACCACCTGCTTCTGCAGCGCTGCGGCGTCCATCACCTGGGCCAGGCGAGGCTGCTTGGTGTACGAGCCGATCTGGTCCGGGATCACCAGCGTGTGCGGCACGCCCGAGGACGGCAGCGCGATAAACGCGATCCCCCCGGCGGCGAGCACGAGGCACCCGGCGCCGGCCCAGACGACCGGCCGGTTGAGCTTGCCGCGGCGCTTGGGCGCGGCCGCCGGGCCGGCCGGCGACGTCCTGGCCTTGCCCTTGCCCCCAGGCTTGGCCGCGGGCGCCGGGCGGGGCGCCGTAGCGGGCTTGGCGGCCGTACCGGCCCGCCCGGCGGGCGCGGTCCTGGTCGTCTGAGCGGCCCGGGCTCCCGCCACGGCAGGCTCACGATCGCGGCCAGGCCCATCCCCGTGGGACGGCGCAGCCGGTCCCGGGCCGGGCTGCGCACCCGGCCGGTCCTGGACGGCCGTCCCTGACCGCGAAGCGGACCCGCCCGTCCGGCCGGACGGCACCAGTCCGGACTGACCCGGCCGGCCCGGCCGCGGCGAACGGCCCGCGACCCCACCGCCTGGCGAGCCGTCATCGGCCCCCGGCCGCGGCGAACGGCCCACGTCCCAGCCGCGCGGATCGGCGCTCCCTGGCCGGCCATCGGCGGGCCGGGCCCCTGGGCCCGTGCCGGGCCCGGCCCCAGGCGGAGCGGCACCGGACGCGGCCGCCGCGGCGCGGCGCCCTGCCCGGCCGGATGGCGCCTTGGCCGCCTTGGCCGCCTTCTTGCCGTCCTTGCCGGCCTTCTTGTTCCGCTTCTTGCCGTCTGCCACCGAGTCGGCGCCCGGCGGGTTGCCCGGCTGCGGC
>DASVBE010000046.1:0-5793 GCA_036375995.1 Streptosporangiaceae bacterium
GTCTCGTCGTGGAAGGCCAGCAGCACCCCGTCCGCGGTGGCCCGGGCGTCGGTCTCCAGGTAGCGGTAGCCCAGGCCGACCGCGTGCTCGAAGGCCCGCCAGGAGTTCTCCGGATGGTGCGCCGCGCCGCCCCGGTGGGCAAACGCCAGCGGCCCGGGCGAGTCCAGGAACGGGCTGGTCATCCCGTCAGTATGCCGGGGCGGTGCGGGCCGCTGTGCTTGCTGGCGAGCTCCGGGCCGCTGGAGAGGCGCTGCCTTCCCTCCTCGCTCCCTCGGCGCGCTGTGCTTGCTGGCGAGCTCCGGGCCGCTGGAGAGGCGCTGCCTTCCCTCCTCGCTCCCGCAGCGCTCCTTCGTCGCGCCGCGTCGCTCGTCGGGAAAACAGCGCCGCGGCCCTCCGCGAGCTAAGGGCCGGCTCCGCCGGCCCGGGCCCATTCCCGGCGGCGGGCCTCGGCGAGCGCGATGGCGGCCGCGGCGGCCACGTTCAGCGAGCCGACCCGGCCGGTCTGCGGTATGTAGGCGACCGCGCTGGCCGCGGCCAGCAGCGCGGCCGAGCAGCCCCGGTCCTCGTGGCCCAGGGCCAGGCAGACGTCCCCGTCCAGCGGCGCCTCGTGCAGCGGCAGGGCACCGCTGGCCAGCTCGATGGCGACCACCCTCAGGCCGCTGGCGGTGGCCTGGGCGGCCGCCTCGGCCGCGGTCAGGCCGAGCTCCCAGTTCACAAGCCGGTCGGTGCCCAGCGCGGTCTTGCGGGCCGACGGGTGCTCGGGTGAGGCGCTGTCGCCGCACAGCCAGATCTGCTCGGCGCCCAGCGCGGCCGCAGTGCGGAAGATCGACCCGACGTTGAAGGGCTGGCTGACCGAGTCGAGCAGCAGGGCCAGCCGGGCCCGGGTGGCGCGCCGCCAGGCCCGGTTCAGCCGCTTGACGTCCACCGGCCGCAGCGCACGGGCCGGCCCGCCAGCCGCCTGCGGCGGGCTGCCAGCCCCGGCGCCAGCTGTCCCGGTGCCAGCTGCCCCGGTGCCATCGGCCACGGTCACCGGTGCACCGCCAGCACCCGGTAGCCGGCCCGGGCCGCGGCCCGCCGCACGGTCCAGCCTGCCTCCGCCAGCCACCGCTGCAGCGAGTCCGAGCCCAGGTTGCGCTGGACCACCAGGTAGGCCGAGCCGTCCGGGGCAAGCCGGGCCAGCCAGCCGGCCAGCAGCTCATGCAGCGCCTGCTTGCCGATCCGGATCGGCGGGTTGGACCAGATCAGCGCCAGCTGCCCGGGCAGGCCGGGATCACCGGGCAGAACGCAGTGGACGTTGCCCAGGCCGGCCTGCGCGGCGTTGCCCGCGCACAGCCCGAGCGCCCGCTCGTTCACGTCCACCGCCCATACCTGGGCGCCCGGCGAGCGCGCGGCCAGCACCAGGGCCAGCGGCCCGTACCCGCAGCCCAGGTCGAGCAGGTCGCCGGCGGCCGGGGGCGGCGGTGCGGTCTCCAGCAGCAGCCGGGTGCCCGGGTCGAGCCGGCCGGGGGAGAACATCCCGCCGTCGGTGCGCAGCGCCAGGTGCACGTCGGGCAGCACCACGTGGACCAGGCCGGGCCGGTGCGGAGCGTCCGGCTGCCCGGTGAAGTAATGCTCGCGCACGATGCTCGCGGTCTTCCGCGCGGTCAGCGGGGCTGCCGGGCCGGCGCGGCCGGGCCGGGTGCGGCTGCTTCGGCGGCCAGCGCCGGGTTGATGTACCGGCGGGTGATCCACCGCTCGACCACGAACGTCAGCACCGGGATCGTGCCGGCCAGCAGCAGGATCACCGTGGTAGGGCTGGCCACCGGCAGGGCCAGCTTGCGGGACAGCTGGAAGGCGGTGATCAGGTAGATGATGTACAGGATGCCGTGGGCGGTGCCGACGTTGCTGGCCACCACCTCGTTGTGCGCCCAGATCTGCAGCGGGATGCCCACGAAGCAGAGCACCATGAGCACCACGCCGGTCACGTACGCCATCACCCGGTAGCGGAGCACGGCTGCGCGCATGGGCTGCTCCCTTTCCTTCCTGAGGTAACCCGGCGGGGCTAGCGGCGCCAGCCGCGCAGCGCGCGGCTGGCCGCCTGCTGGCCGAGCCGGGCCAGGTATGCGTTGTACTCGTCAAGCTCGGGGTCCGGCGCTTCCTCGGCGGCGGCCGGGGCGGCCGGGGGCCGTCCGGGCAGGCCGCCGGCCGGGTCGCCCGTGCTGGCCTCCACCGTGCTGGCCTCCACCGTGCTCGCCGCTACCGTGCTGGCCTCCACCGTGCTGGCCTCCGCTGGGGAGGCCTTGGCGCCGCCGCGGCGGCCGTGGACCTCATCCAGCACCGTCCGCACGTAGAACACCAGCCCGAACGCCGCGAACAGCGGCCATTCGAACGTGTAACCCCAGCTCAGCGCGTTCCCGGACTCGGCACGCCGGAACTGCCAGAGGCCCAGCCACAGCATGCCGATCACCGCGGCGATCACGAACCCCAGCCAGGCCAGCCAGCGCGGGGTCAGCAGAAAGCGCCACCGGGCGGACGGCCGGTCGCTGGACATAACCCGAGCCTAGCGCGGTGCCGTGCTGGCTGGCTCGCTGCGGGCCGCTGGAGAGGCGCTGCCTTCCCTCCTCGCTCCTTGGCGCTCCTTCGTCGCGCCGCGTCGCTCGTTCGGGAAAACAGCGCCGCGGCCCTCCGCGAGCTGGGCCGGCTACGCCGACGGCGGGCGGGTGATCTCCCACACCAGGTCGGTGGGCTTGGTGCCGTCGAGCCGGGAGTCCGTGCCCGGCACCGCGCGGACGAAGGTGAAGCCGAGTTTGCGCGGGATGCCGCCGCTGGCGACGTTGAGCTCGTCGTGCCGGATCTCCACCCGGGTGATCCCTGGCAGCGTGAACGCCTCCGCGGTCAGCGCGGCCGCGGCGGCGGTGGCCAGGCCGCGGCGGACGTGCCCGGCGTGCACCCAGTAGCCGATCTCCAGGCCGCCGGGGCCGATCCTGGCCATCAGGCCCGCGCTGCCGGCCAGCTCAGAACCGGCCAGCTCAGAACCGGCCAGCACGGGGCCGGACCGGATCGCGTAATTGAACTCGGTGCCGGCGTCCCAGCCCTGCTCGCAGGAAGCCAGGAACTCCTCCGCGTCGGCCAGGCCGTACTCGCCCCGGGCCCACGGCATCCACGGGCGCAGCAGCTCCGCCGACTGGGTGATGGCCTGGGCCAGCTCGGCGGCCGGGCCCGCGCCCGCCCGCCAGCGGTGCAGCGTGACCGGGCCGTGGGTGAGCGTCTCACGCGGGCGGTGCATGGGTCAGAGCATGCCGGCCATCCGGCTGGCCCGGCAACCGGGTTTCGCGCCCCCGGAACCGTAATAAATATTCCCCGGTCCAATCCCGGCAGTGAAGCCCCAGGTCAGCGATAATCTTCAGCATGTCTCTTGCCGATCTTCTGGCCCGCTACCGCGGGCCGGCCGGGCGGCTGCCCGACCGGATCGAGGAGCTGCGCGGGCCGGCCCGTGGCGTCGTCCGGCTGCCCCGGCACCTCACCTGGCCGGGGACCCGCGAATTCGACCTGGCCGACCGGCAGGTCCGGTGCAGCCTGTACGGCATCGTGCTGACCCAGGGCCGCCGCGACGACATGGCCAGGTTCCTGAACGCCGGGCTCCTCCGCCAGGACTGGCCGGTGCTGCGCGGCCGGCTCGACCCGCGGCTGCGCCGCTGGTGCGAGCGCCGCTTCCCGCTGGCGCCTTAGCGCCGCGCCGAGGAGACGGACGGCAGGACGCATGCCAGGCTGGGGTCATGCGGAAATACGTGATCATGGGCGTGCAGGGCAGCGGCAAGGGCACGCAGGCCATGCTGCTCGCCGCCGACCTCGACCTGGTTCATATCAGCGTGGGCGACATCTTCCGCTGGAACGTGCAGCAGCACACCAAGCTCGGCGCGCAGGTGCGGCGCACCATGGCCGCGGGCGAGCTGGTCGGCGACGACCTGGTGGAGGGCATCGTCAAGACCCGGCTGGCCGACCACGACTGGAACTTCGGGTTCATCATCGACGGCTTCCCGCGCAACGAGCGGCAGGCCGAGTTCTTCCTGGAGAGCTACGACATCGACGGGGTGATCCACCTCGACCTGCCCGACAGCGAGGTGCGCCGCCGGGTGATGGCCCGGCGGCTGTGCGCGGGCTGCGGCATGGACTACAACCTGCTGGCCAGCACCCCGCACACGGCCGGCCGCTGCGACGTGTGCGGCGGCGAGCTGGTGACCAGGGAGGACGACACCGAGGAAGCGCTGGCCGTGCGGCTGCGCGACTACCACCAGAAGACCAACCCGGTGCTGAACATCTTCCGGCGCAAGGAGTACGTGGTCACCGTGGACGCCCGGCCGGGCCGGGAGATCGTGCAGAAGGAGATCAGGGAGCGGCTCGCCCTGCCGCCGCTGCCCGCCGCGGGCCAGGGCGGCCCGGCCCGGGACAGCGCCGCGGCCGGCCGCTGACGCCGCATGCGGGTCCTGCTCGCGCCCGACTCGTTCAAGGGCACCATCGGCGCGGCGGACGCGGCCGCCGCGCTGGCCCGCGGGTGGCGCGCGGCCAGGTCCGGTGACGAGGTGGCCTGCCTGCCGCTGGCCGACGGCGGCGAGGGCACCCTGGACATGCTCGCCGCGGCGGTGCCGGGCGCGCGCTGGCACCCGGTCACGGTCACCGGCCCGGACGGGGCGCCCGCCGCCAGCGCCTGGCTGGAGCTGCCCGGGCGAAGGGCGGCGGTGGAGCTGGCCCGGGCCAGCGGGCTGCCGATGCTGGGCCGGCCGGATCCGCTCGGCGCGACCACGGCCGGCACCGGCGAGCTGATCGCCGCCGCGCTGCGCCACGGCGCGGAGCAGATCATGCTGGGCGTGGGCGGCTCGGCGTCCACCGACGGCGGCTGCGGTGCGCTGGCCGCGCTGGGCGCGGTGTTCCGCGACGCCCGCGGCGCGGTGCTGCCGCCCGGCGGCGGCGCGCTGCGCGCGCTGGCGTCGGTGGACCTGTCCGGGCTGCGCCCGCCGCCGCCCGGCGGGGTGACGGTGCTGACCGACGTGACCGCGCCGCTGCTCGGCCCCGACGGCGCGGCCGCCGTGTTCGGCCCGCAGAAGGGCGCGGGCCCGGCCGGGATCGCCGTGCTGGAAGAGGGCCTGGCCCGGCTGGCGGGCCTGCTCGGCGGTGACCCGGCCGCGCCCGGCGCGGGCGCCGCGGGTGGCACCGGGTACGGCTTCGCGGCCGCGTGGGGCGCGGTGATCGTGCCCGGCGCGGCCGAGCTCGGCCGGATCGCCGGGCTTCCCGCCGCGGTGGCCGCCGCCGGGCTGGCCGTCACCGGCGAGGGCCGGTTCGACGCCACCTCGCTGACCGGCAAGGTGACGGGCAGCGTGCTCGCCGCCGCGGCCGCGGCCGGGACGCCGTCCGCGCTGGTCGCCGGGAGCATCGCAGCGCCGCTGCCGCCCGGCTGCCGGGCCGGGATCGCGCTGGCTGATCTGGCCGGCGGTGCGGGACCGGCGCGCGGCGACCCGGCCCGCTGGCTGGCCGAGGCCGGTGCCGTGCTAGCCGCTCGCTGCGGGCCGCTTTGAGGCGCTGCCTTCCCTCCTCGCTCCCTCGGCGGTCCTTCGTCGCACCGGCATCGCTCGTCGGGAAAGCAGCGCCGCGGCCCGCCACGAGCGACTGTTGGCTCCACCGGCCGGGAGCGGAGCCCCTAGCCTGGAGGCGTGCAGGAGATCTCGGTGTTCGGCGGCAGCGCCCATCCGCAGCTCGCCAACCAGATCTGCGCCATGCTCGGCGTGCCCCGGCAGCCGGTCGTGAGCAGGCGGTTCGCCA
>DASVBE010000049.1:0-8471 GCA_036375995.1 Streptosporangiaceae bacterium
GCCACGCGGGCCTGGGCGCCTTCCCACCAGCCCGGCTCCGGGCGGGCCGTCTCGATCCACCAGGTCGCCCCGGCCGCTACGTACGGCGCGGCCCGCTCCGCCACCGCCGACGGGTCCTCCGCCACCTCGGTCCACACCACCAGGTCGAACCCGTCCGCCGAGCCCCGCGCCGCCGCCGCGGCCGCGCCGATATCCGCCATGTCCTGCGCCGACGGGGTGGCCAGCTTCCGGTCGGCATACCGGATCGGCACCATCCCGTCCCACCGGACCGCCCGCTCGACCGGCCGCCGGTTGGGCAGCACGCCCCCGACCCACACCGGGATCCGCGGCCGCTGCACAGGCGGCGGGCTGAACCTGACCGGGTCCAGCTTGAAGTGCTTCCCGCGGTACGAGAACTTCTCCCCCGACCACAGCCCGGCCAGCACCGCCAGGCCCTCGTCCAGCAGTTCCGCCCGCTCCCGCTCCCCCGACGGCTCGCCGAGAATGCCGAAGTCCCCGTAGGCCGGCGACCCGATGCCGACGCCCAGGATCAGCCGCCCGTTGCTCAGGAGATCCAGCGTGGCCGTCTCCTTGGCCAGCTGCCACGGGCGCCGCCGCGGCACCGGCGTGATCATCGTCCCGATCCGGATCCGGCTCGTCGAAGCCGCCACTACGGCCAGCACCAGCCACGGGTCCACGATCGGCGGCCCCTCGCCGGTGTTCGAGAACACGATGTGGTCCCACAGGAAGAACCCGTCGAACCCGGCGGCCTCCGCCGCGATGCCCAGCCGCACCAGCTCCATCGGGTCCTCGGCAAAGCACGGCACGGCCAGACCACGCTGCAGCCCGGATCCCGGCGCCCCGCCCCCGGACCGGACGGCCGCCGCCGTCAGCGACGCCATCAGGGAGCCTGGTACGGCGCGGCGGCCGCGCCCACCCGGGCCAGCGTGGAGGTGCCGCGCTCGGCGGCCAGGATCTTCTTGATCACCGCCGGGCCGCCCTCCTTGACCCGCAGGTGCTGCTCAGCCAGTTCCAGCTGGACGCCTGCGTCGCCGGCGAACGCCTTCACACACCGCTCCGGCTCCAGGTTGGCCAGCGCCAGGATCGCCCCGGTCGCGCCGAGCGGGCCGGCCAGCGACAGCAGCGCCGACGAGCCCACGTATGTGTCCCCCGGGTAGTGCGCGACCTCGTCCAGCAGCCGGTCCGCGCTCCCCGACGAGTCCTTGACCCCGACGACCGGCAGGGCGGCCAGGTCGGCCACCGGCACGCCCGGGGCCGACACCCACGGGATGTGGTACGCCAGCACCGGCACCCCGGCCGCGGCGGTGGCCAGCGCCCCAAAGTAGCCGGGCAGGTCGTCGCTGCCGGGCGGCGGCCAGGCCAGCACCGCGTCGGCGCCGGCCCCGCAGGCTGCCCCGGTCAGCAGCGCGGCCTGCTCGGCGGTGGCCGCCCCGGTACCGGCCAGCACCGGGATGCCCGCGGGCACCGCGTCCCGCACCGCGCTGATCAGCGCGACCCGCTCGGCCCCAGACAGCGTGCTGGCCTCCCCGGTGGTGCCGCAGACCAGCACCGCCTGCACGCCCCGGTCGGTCAGCTCGCGCCCCAGCGCCGCGGTCGCGGCCGGGTCCGCCTGCCCGTCGTCCGCGAACATGGTGACAAGCGCAACGCCAACGCCGGTGAACACGGTCATCGTGGGGGCCGTCCTCGCTACTCTGGTCAGCAGGGATACTGCGGCTTATACTAACTTAGTCGACAATCGACAATAAGGCCCAGGGGCCACCCGGGTTATCCCCGTTCTGCAGGCAGATCCACCTGCTGGCCCGCCGCCTGTGCGCGCGGCAAGGGCCGGCGAGGAGAGGCGGCCGATGGCTGAGACAGGCGCCGTGCCCACGGACGGCCAGCGCGGCCGCGCCCCCGGCCAGGCCGACCAGACCGGGCCGAGCAGCCAGGCCAGCCGGGCCAGCCACCGCAGCCAGTCCGCCGACCCGCCGATCATCGAGACCCGCGAGGTCTCCAAGCACTTCTCGGCCGGGCGGGCCGGCCGGGCCCGCGCCACGCTCAAGGCCGTCGACGGTGTCTCCCTCTCCATCCACCGCGGCGAGACCCTCGCCCTGGTCGGCGAGACCGGCTCCGGCAAGACGACGTTCGGCCGCCTGCTGCTCGGCCTCTACCAGCCGACCAGCGGTGACATCCTCTACCAGGGCCACAGCATCCTGGACCGCAAGGGCGGCACGGCCAAGCAGGTCCGCCGCCAGATCCAGGGCGTGTTCCAGGACCCGTACTCCTCGCTCAACCCGACGATGACTGTCGGCCAGTCGCTGGCCGAGGTGCTCAAGGTCCACAAGGTCACCGGCCGCAGGGAGCGCGACGCCAAGGTGGCCGAACTGCTGGAGACCGTCGGCCTGTCCCCGGCGCAGGCGGCCCGCCGCCCGGACGCGTTCAGCGGCGGCGAGCGGCAGCGGATCGGCATCGCCCGGGCCCTCGCGGTTAGCCCGGACATCGTGATCGCCGACGAGCCGCTGTCGGCCCTGGACGTGTCCATCCAGGCCCAGGTGCTGAACCTGATGATCGCCCTGCAGCGGGACCGCGGCCTGACCTACCTGTTCGTCACCCACGACCTGGACGTGGCCCGGCACATCAGCCAGCGCACCGCCGTGCTGTACCTGGGCCGGGTGGTGGAGTACGCGCCCACCGGGGAAATCTTCGATAGCCCGCTGCATCCCTACACCCAGGCCCTGGTCAAGGCCGCGCCGCGGCTGTCTACCAAGCGCAAGGCGATCACCCCGGCGCTGACCGGCGACATCCCCAACGCCATCGACCGGCCGCCGGGCTGCCACTTCCACCCCCGCTGCCCGATGGCCATGCCGGTGTGCCGGGAAACCGAGCCGGCGTTGCGCAACGTCACGGACGGCCGTTCGGCCGCCTGTCACCTGCATGACCCGGAGATCATGGCCAGCCCGGCAGCTATCCGTACCGCATAAGAATCGCCTGCCAGGCAGGAACCGTCAGCGAGCCAGGGACGCCAGCCCGCTCAGAGGCCGGGAAACCCCTCCACGTAGTGGAGGCGCAGCGCCTCGCGGAACTTGACCGAGTCGCCCGCTTCCACCGCGTCGGCGAGCACCCGGTGCCGCTCGACGGCCTCGGCCAGGTCGATCCCCTGCCGCTCGATCTCGGACCGCATCAGCGCGCCCATCTGGCTGTTCAGCATCGACCACAGGTCCTTGAGCCGGCGCCGGCCCGAGGTGTCCAGCATCAGCTGGTGAAACCGGGTGTCCAGCTCGACGATCGCGTCCATGTCGTTCGCCTCGGCCGCGGCGGTCATCTCGGTCAGCGCCTCGCGGAGCCCGGCCACCAGTTCGGAGCGCTGCTCCCACAGGCCGTTGCTGACCGCGGCGTTCTCCAGCACGTACCGGGCGTAGCAGACGTCCTCGGCGTCCTCCTGCGACATCCGGGTCACCACGCTGTACCGGCGCGGCACGATCGCGATCAGGCCCTCGGCCTGCAGGCTGCGCATGGCGTCGCGGATCGTGCCGCGGCTGACACCGAACTCCGCGGCCAGGTTGGCCTCGACCAGGCGGGTCTCCGCGGGCAGCTCGTTGTTCAGGATGCGGTGCCGCAGCTCGCGCCCGACTGCCTCGGGGAGAGAGACGTGCTCAAGCATGCTGTACCCGGTTTCCTCGTGCTGGCGGGCCCCCGGAGGTCACTGTAGCTTCAGGGCCGCCGCGGTCAAGCCGGTGTGCCCGGCGGGTTCGGAACGCACGTCCAGCGTGCTGGCTGGCCCGGTCAGGATAGGCGTGATCCCCGGCCCGTGCCCAGGGAGCGGGCTGCTGGTGTGCACCACCACGCCCACCGTGACCCAGCCCCGGCGGAAGCCCATGTTGAACCGCGCGTCCAGGCCGGTCACCGCGACCAGGTCACCGAGCCGCACGTCGGCGCCGCCGTCGGCGGGCGGGGCCAGCGACAGGTCCAGGCACCAGCTCGCGGACGGCCGGCCCAGGCCGTTGCCGGACAGCTTGCTGGGCGCGGCGCAGCGGACGCCGGCCGTCAGCGGGCCGCCGCCGGCCGGCGGCCAGGTGACCGAGGGCAGCAGCGCGAGCAGCCCGGGGTCGGCGTTGAGCAGGGTCAGCCCGTCCGGCAGCCCGTCCGGCCGGTGCCCCTGCCCGCACGAGCGGACCGCGACCTGGTCGCCGGGCCGCATCCGGGCCAGGTCACCGGGCCGGAACGCGGTGATCACGCGCCCGTCCTCGCCGCGCTTCCCGATGACCGCCCCGGTAGCACCCGCGGCATGACCGGTACGTACCGTCACGGGATTGCCGATACAGGAATACGCGGTAAGGGCGTGGCGGGCCGCCGGATCCGGGTGAATCAGGCACGCGCCGGAGGCAGCGTGGTCGGCGCACGAGACGAAGGCTGAATCGCCCAGGCTGAGCCCGAGCACGATCCCCCCGTCGCCGACGGGCAGATAAGGCTTGCCGTCCGCGCTCACCCGGTACGGGCCGCCGTCGATGACCGGATGCTCGACGTGGCCGAGCATATTGACCGCGACCGGGCGGAGCGGCTGCTCCCCCGTGCTGGTCAGGCCCGTGCTGGTCAGGCCCGTGCTGGCCAGGCCCGTGCTGGTCATGCCGCCCCCTGCGCTTCGGTGTGGTGATACCAGGAGGCCAGGTTGGCGTCCTGGTCGTCGACGAGGTGGAACGCCTCCGCGGGGCCGGACAGCAGCGAACTGGGGCCCGGGCCGTGGCCGAACAGCATGCACTGGCCGGTCGAGATGACCCCGATGGTGATGTAGCCCTCCCGGTAACCCCGGCCGTACCGGTGATCGCTGTCTTCCAGCGCCACCACGTCGCCGACCCGCAGGCTCTCCAGGCCGAGCGACAGGTCCTCGCCGAGGCCCGCGTAGGCGCCCATCAGGTCGGTGTTCGCGTACTCGGAGACCATGCCGGCCCCGGCGCCGATGGCCTCGGCGGGGACGCGGGCGGCGACGTGCACCTCGAGGCGGCCGTCTGGCCTGGTGCCGCCGGGCATGGCGCGCAGCAGGCCGGGGTCGGTGTTCTTCACGGCGATCGCGCCGTGGTCGTCCAGGGCCAGGCCCTGGCCGCGGGCGGTGACCGTGACGTGGTCGCCGGTGGTGAGCTGGGCCGCGATCGCCTCGGCGAAGTCGGTCAGGACGTAGGCGTGCTGGCCGATGACGTGGCCGGTTGCGCCGGCCGCGGGGCCGGTCTCGACCCGGACCTCGTTCCCGACGCAGGTGAGGAACTGCAGGGCCATGTTCGCGGCGGGGTCGCGGTGCCGGATCGAGGCGCCCGGCTCCAGGTGGTCGGAGGCGTAGCCGGTAGCCGGGTCGCCGCAGTGCACGCCGAGCGTGACGCCGCCCATGCCGGGCAGGACGAACGGCTGGCCGTCGGGGCCGACCCGGAACGAGTGCCGGTCGCTCAGCGGGGGCCACACCTCGCCGGTGAGGATCTGGGTGATCAGCCCGGACTCGTTGGTGGCGATTCTCATGCGGGGGCCACCTGGCTGCCGGTGCCGGCGGCGTCGGCGGCGGTCAGCGGGAAGCCGACCCAGGCGCGCTGGCGGAACGACGCCTCGAACGCGTTGATCGTCTCCTGGACCAGCGCGCCCTGCGCGAAGTCGCCCTGGCTGGGCGTGCCGCCGAGGATCTCCGAGGCGAAGTCGCTGACCAGGTTGGAGTAGAAGAGGAACTCCCACGGCTCGGTGGACGCGCCGCCCGGCGGGAAGAACCGGTCCGGGACCTGCTGCTCGGTGAACTCGACCGCGTCCTTCCTGGCGGTCTTGATCGTCTGGCAGATGCCGAACTCGTCGACCAGCCGGACGATGATCGCGCCCTCGGAGCCGTAGATCCTTGCTTCGATGCCCGGGTAATTGCCCACGGTCACGTACGAGGACTGGATCGAGGCGATCGCGCCGGAGCCGAACTCGGCGATCCACATGTCGCCGTCGTCGATGTTCACCCGGGTCATCTGCCCGGTATCACGCAGGATGCGGCTGGGCACGAAGTTGCGCATGGTCCCGACCACCGAGGTCATCGGCGCGTCCAGCCACCAGTGCATGATGTCGATGATCGGCGCGCCGTAGCCCTCGATCGAGGACACCGCGATCACGTCCTGCGGGGTGTCCGGCGCGACCTGGCGGAGCGGCGTGGACGGGTCGAGCCACTGGCTGTTCTGCTCGTAGCCGTTGAAGATGTACGGCTCGCCGACGAAGCCGGCGTCGATCAGCTCCTTGGCGTACAGGACGGCCGGGGCGTACCGGAACGTGAAGCCGAGCTTGGTCTTGAGGCCTTTCTCCCGGGCCAGGTCGGCGGCGCGGCGAGTCTCCCGGTAGTCGTTGTGGACCGGCTTCTCGCACAGCACGTGCTTGCCCGCCTGGAGGGCGTCCCAGGAGACCTGGAAGTGCGGCCGGTTCCCGGTGACCACGTCGATCACGTCGATGTCCGGGTCGTCCAGGAGCTCGCGGTAGTCGGTGGTAGTGCGCGCCACGCCGTATTTTTCCGCGGCCGCCGCCAGCGGCCCGGGCGCCACATCGGCCAGCGCGACCACCTGCGCCCGCGGGTCCCGCTGCCAGCCGGGGATGTGCGCGCGCTGCGCCCAGCTGCCCGCCCCGACCACCGCGACCCGGAGCCTGCCCTCGTTCGCCATGCGTGCCTGCCCCTCGTTGATCGTTTCAGTAGCCGGCGGTGCGGTCGTATACGTTGCGCAGCGGGGTGCCGGCCAGCCACCGCCGCAGGTTGTCGATGAACAGGTCGGTGATCAGGCCGTTCTCGGCGGCTACCGAGGACGCCGTGTGCGGGGAGACCAGGACGTTGTCCAGGTCCCAGAGCGGGGAGCTCTCATTGAGCGGCTCCTTCTCGAAGACGTCGAGGCAGGCACCGCCGAGGTGGCCGCTGGTAAGGGCCCGGGCCATGGCGGCCTCGTCGACCACCGCGCCGCGGGCGACGTTGACCAGGACCGCGCCCGGCGGGAGCAGTTCCAGCTGGCGCGGGCCGATGAGGCCGCGGGTCCGCTCGGTGAGCGGGCAGGCCAGGACCAGGGCGCTGGCCGTGGGGAGGATCTCGTCCAGGCCGGTGTCGGCGGCGTACCGGGTGACGCCGGGGACGTCGTAGGCGCGGCCGGGCCGGCCCACGCCGGTCACCTCGGCGCCGGCCGCGGACAGCGTCGCGGCCACCTGGCGGCCGATGCCGCCGAGCCCGACGAGCACGACGCGGGTGCCGGACAGCATCGCGGTCTCGCGTGGCTCCCAGCGGTGCCGGGACTGGGCACGGCGCAGGCCGGGCACGTCCTTGACGAAGTAGAGCAGGCCCAGGAGGGTGAACTCGGCGAGCGGCAGGCCGTGCACGCTGGCCGCGGTCGTGAAGATCAGGCCGGTCTGGTCCAGGCCGGTGCGCTGGAGGAAGCCGCCAAGGCCCGCGCTCGTGCCCTGCACCCAGCGCAGCCGCGGGCAGTTGCGCGGCATCGCGGCGGGGTCCTGCCAGTCGAAGTCGAAGCTGACCTCGGCTCTGGCGCGGAGGCCGGCCCAGCGGGCCAGGTCGTCGTCGGACAGGTCGCGCGGTGTGCCGCCGTGATCGGCCGCGTACCGCGGCACGGGCAGCAGGTCCGGCTCGTAGATGACCTCCAGCCGGGGGTCCGCCGCCGCGATCCGGGCCACATTCCCGGCCTCGAGCGGCGTCGCGATCAGGACCGTTACCGTGCCCGCTGCCATCTCACCTCGCCGTCATCCAGGCCCGCCGGGTGACCGTGCACGCCGCCCGGCCGCACCCCCGCCACCGGGCCGCCACCGTCCGTGCGACACGCCGTCCCCAAAAGTAATTGTCGACAGTCAACAAGTATCTTCGCACGGGCTAGATCGTCAAGAGCCGGGCAAGGACCGGGGCGGCGCCGGGGTGCCGGCGGCCGGGCCGCCCAGCCGCCAGATGGTCAGACCAGCCGACCGCAGCCGATCGATGCCACCTCGCAAGGCCGCTATCCCGATCGATGTGACCTCGATCGGGCTGGTTTGGCAAGCGGGGCGCGTGGTGGCGCCTGCCCGGCGGGCATCCGGGCAGGCAGGCCGGGCGCCCAGCCGCCAGACGGTCAGACCAGCCGGCCGCAGCCGATCGATGCCACCTCGCAAGGCCGCTATCCCGATCGATGTGACCTCGATCGGGCTGGTTTGGCAAGCGGGGCGCGTGGTGGGGCCTGCCCGGCGGGCATCCGGGCGCCCAGCCGCCAGACGGCTCGGCACGCCGGCCGCAGCCGATCGATGTCACATCGCAAGGGTTCTGTGCCTTCCGATGTGACATCGATCGGCTTGGCTGGGGCGAGTGAGGACCGTGGTGAGGTCTGCCCCCACCGGCCTGCGGGGTGGCGGGCTGAATCCCCACGGGTCACATCTGTGTTGCGGGCGGGGCTCTGACCGGCTCGTTAGTCTCGCTGTGGTAACACCCGCATTGCGCCGGGCCGCGAGTATTGACGGCCCTAGCGGCCCTTCCTACA
>DASVBE010000056.1:0-2108 GCA_036375995.1 Streptosporangiaceae bacterium
TCCCCCCGCAAGCCGAACGGCAGCAGCCGCGGGTTCTCCGTCCACCGCGTGGTCGCCCGCGGCCGGGACGGGAACAGGTGCGACTTCTCCCCGTCCGCCAGGCCGGGCAGCAGCACCGCGGCCCACTGCAGCCCCTTGGACGCGTGCACGGTCGCCAGCTTGACCGAGTCACCCGCGCCGACCTGGCCGGCCTCCAGCCCGAACTCCTGCTCGTCGGCGGCGGCCAGGTAGGCCAGGAACGCCCCCAGCGTCGGCTCCTCCTGGTCCCCGCCGAACGCCGCCGCGGCGTCCGCGAACGCGTCCAGGTCGGCCCGCGCCGTGGCCAGGTCCGTGCCGGGCCGCGAGGCCACCTCGATGTCCAGGCCGAGCATCCGCTCCACCTCGGCCACCAGCTCCGGCAGCGACCGGCTCGCGTGCCCGCGCAGCGTCCGCAGCTCGCCGGCCAGGGCCCCCAGCCGCTCGTACCCGGCGGCCGAGTACGCCCCCGGCTCCCCGAGATCATCGAGGGCCTCGATGAGGCTGCCTGCCTCAGCCGTAAAGTCCGTCACTGCCTGCGCTAGCGCATCAGGATTGGTTACGGGGTCGGGGGCGCGGGCCTGCGCACCGGACGGCGGTCCGGCCGGGTAGCGGGCCAGGAACCGGGCCCGGTGCCCGAGCGCGACCAGGTCACGCGGGCCGATCCGCCAGCGGGGCCCGGTCAGCAGCCGGGCCAGCGCGTCGGCCGCGCCGGGATCGTGCATGACCCGGAGGGTGGCCACGATGTCCTGCACCTCGGGCACGGTGAGCAGTCCGCCGAGGCCGACCACCTCGACCGGGATACCGGCGGCCTCCAGCGTGGCGCGCAGCGCCGGGAACTGGGACCGCTTGCGGCACAGCACGGCGATGTCGCAGGGGTGCAGGCGGTCCGCGCGGGAGTCCGGCCAGGGGCGGCCGTCCGGGGCCTGGCCGGGCGGCAGGGCGAGCAGCTCGCCGATCTGGGCGGCGATCCAGTCCGCCTCGTCCTGGGCGGTGTCCAGCAGGGCGCAGGTGACCAGGCCCCGGCCGGCCCGGCCGGGCGGCGCGATCAGCCGGGGCACCCCGGCCGCCTCGGCCCGCAGCGGCGCCTGGATCAGCGCGGCGGCGTCCAGCACCCGGCCGGTGTTGCGGAAGCTGGTGGACAGCATCCGGACCGGGGCCGGGCCGCCGCCGCGGGACGGGAAGTCGGTGGTGAACCGGCGCAGGTTGCCGGCGCTGGCCCCGCGCCAGCCGTAGATGGACTGGCACGGGTCGCCGACCGCGGTGACCGGGTGGCCGCCGCCGAACAGCGCCCGCAGCAGGACCAGCTGGGCGTGGCTGGTGTCCTGGTACTCATCCAGCAGCACGACCTGATACCGGCCCCGCTCCCCGGCGCCGACCTCGGGGTGGCGCAGCGCGATCCGGGCGGCCAGCGCCATCTGGTCGCCGTAGTCGATGACCTCCCTGGCCGCCTTGGCCGCGGCGTACGCCGCCACCAGCGGCAGCAGCTGCTCCCTGGTCCGCTGGCAGTCGACGATCTTCCTGGCCAGCGCGGTCGGCCGGGCCAGCTCGGCGTACCTGGCCGCCAGCCACTCGCCCGCGGAGCGGACGTCGGCCGGGCCGCGCAGGTGCTCGGCCAGCTCCCCGGCCAGGTCAAGGACCGCGGCGGTGACCGCGGACGGCGACCAGTGCACGGCGTCCATGGGGCCGTCGTAGGCGGCCACCACGCGAGCGGCCAGCTGCCAGGCCACCGCCGGGGTGATCAGCCGCAGCGAAGGCTCCAGGGCCTCGCGCAGCGCATGGTCGCCGACCAGCCGGCCCGCGTAGGCGTGATAGGTCGACACCACCGGGTCGCCGAACGGGGCCTCGCCGGGCGGCGGGCTGGCGGGCGGGCCCGGGGACGGCACCGGGTCCGGGCCGAAGTCCAGGGCCAGCTGGCCGCCCGGGCCGATCAGGTCCTGCCCAGGCCAGGCCGGGGGCGCCGAGCCCGGGCCGAGGCCCGGCCGCCCGGGACCCAGGCCGGAACCCGGCGCGGGCTGACCGTCCTGGCCGCCCGGGGGGTCACCGCCCAGGCCCGCGCGGCGCAGCGCGTCCAGCCGGGTCCTGACCCGGTG
>DASVBE010000104.1:0-5151 GCA_036375995.1 Streptosporangiaceae bacterium
GGGCCGTGGCCGGGCTGGTGCTGGCCGGGCTGCTGGCCGCGGGCTGCACGGCCGGCGCCGGAGCCGCCGCCGGGCCGGCCCAGGACCCCGCCTCCGCCCCGCCCGCGCCGGCCGGCAACGCCCAGAAAACCTCGCCCGCGAACGGCTCACCGCTGGGCGCCCCCGCCTCCCCCGGCCCGTCCGGCACCACCCCGCCGGCCAGCCCCAGCCCGGGCCCCGGCTCGGGATCCGGCCAGCAGAGCCAGCCCGGCCAGCAGGGCCAGACCGGCCAGAACGCCAGCCCGTCCCGCCCCCTCGCCGGAAAGATCGTCGGGATCGACCCCGGCCACAACGGCGGCAACGTCAGCCATCCCGCTGACATGGCCAGGCAGATCTGGAACGGCCGGGCGATGGAGGACTGCGACACCACCGGCACCGAGACCAACGCCGGCTACACCGAGGCCAGGTTCACCTTCCGGGTGGCCCGGTTCCTCCGCGAGGACCTGCGCCGGGCCGGTGCCCGGGTGGTGATGACCCGGCACACCAACACCGGCGTCGGACCGTGCGTGGACCAGCGGTCACGGATCCTGAACCGCGGCCACGCCCAGGTGTCCATCGACATCCACGGCGACGGCGGCCCGCCCGGTGGCCGCGGCTTCGCGATCCTGCTGCCCGTCCCCGACGGCCCGAACAGCCACGTGATCGGCTCCTCGGCCCGGTTCGGCCGCGACCTCAAGCGCGCGTTCCTGGCCGGCACCCGGATGCCGGTCAGCAACTACGACGGCGTGGCCGGCTTCCAGCCCCGCGACGACCTGGCCGGCCTGAACCTGACCACCATGCCCAAGGTCCTCATCGAGGTCGGCAACATGCGCAACGCGACCGACGCCGCGATGATGATCTCCGCAAGTTTCCAGCGCCGCGCCGCCCGCGCCATGACCGCGGCCATCATCACGTTCCTGAGCAGGGCTGGCTAGCTCGCTCCGGCCCGCTGGAAGGCGCTGCTGGCTCCGCCGGCCGCGCTAGGCGATCTCGACCGGCCCCGACGGCCCGCGGCCCCGGGTCTGCCGCTCGGGCAGCGGCCGCAACTGGCTCATGTACTGCAGGACCTCGTCGATGAACGCGGTCGCCCGCGCCTTCGAGGTCTGCACCGCCACGTCCCGCCCCGCCTCGTTCGACACCGCGGTAAGGATCAGCAGCAGCGTCGGGCCCAGTTCCGCCGCCTTGCTGCCCAGGCCATCCGTGTTGTTGATCACCCAGGTGCGGAACTGCTGCCGCAGCAGATGGTCGAACCCGGGCGGCCCGCCGCCGGGCATGAAGATCCGGGCCACGTGCCGGTCCTGCCAGGCGCCCTCCAGGTAGGCCCGGGTGCCGGCCAGGAACAGCCGCGCCGCGTCCTTCTCCCCGGCCGCCAGCGCGGCACGGTAGGCGCGCGCCGACCGGTGCTGCTGCCGCGACTGGTAGTCATTGAACAGCTCGATGTAGATGTCGGCCTTGCTGCTGAAATGGTGGTACAGGCTGCCGACGCTCATGCCGGCCTGGTCCACGATGTCGTTGACGTTGGCGTCGGCGTACCCCGACACCGCGAAAACCCGCGCGGCGGCCGCGAGCAGGGCCGCGCGGCTTGCCTCACCGCGCTTCGACCGGGCAGGCCTGTGCGCCGGCGGGCTGGCTTCCGCGATATCGGTCATGTCACCAGTGTGCACGAACCGCAGCGCAAAGCAGAGCGGGAGCCGGCCCCGGCCGCGCCGCCAGACTGAATCGGGTTCGGGTCCGCCCGGGCGCCCCCGGCCCGCCCGCCCATCCGCTTCCCCTGCTGAGCAAGCGCTCGTTCACACAGCCGGCGACCTGCGCGGGACCGGCTCCGTCCGGCAAAGACGAGCCTTGTTCGGCCCGCCGGACCAGTGATATACCAGGTGCGGTCGCTGGTGACGCCGCAGCGGCACGCGGACTGGCCTGACCCCTCCGGCACCGATCCGGCCGGTGCCGTACGGACGGCCCGCCGCCCGGTCAGCGGCTGACGCCAGCGCCGGCCCCGGCTGTCCCGCAGCCGGGGCCGGCCCACCTCCCGCAGCCGCAGGTAGCCGGGGAGGCGTGACTCCTGCCGGATTCCCCCGGCCTCCCCCCGAGCGTGCCGGTTTTCCTGGATTACGCACTGACGTAAGCGGGCCGCCGCCCCGGATGCCATCTGGCCCGGTGTTACTCCATGGCGGTTGACCGGATCAGAACCTCGAGGCCGTCCAGGATGCGGGCCAGCCCGAACCCGAACTCGCCGTCGACGCCATCGTCGTCATCCAGCGCCCCGGACGCGATCGCCTGGCGCAGCGCGGGGAACCCGTCCGGGCCGATCAGCATGGACATCGCGGCACCGAGGCCGGGGGCGCCCGGTTCACCGGCGGAACCGGCCGCCGGCGGACCGCCGGAACCGGCCGCGATGTCGTCGCTCAGCGTGGCCTCGTTCCGCACGAACCCGCTGACCAGCAGGATCGCGGACAGTTTCTGCTGCTCGGGCAACGGGGTCCCGGCCAGGCACTGCAGGGCGTCCTCCATCCAGGCGATGTTGTTCGGGCACAGCAGCAGCGGGGCGCTGAGCGGCACCCGCAGCATCCAGGGGTGCCGGCGGTACGCCGCCCGGATGCCCGCCGCCCACCGGGCCAGCCCGGGCCGCCAGCCGTCGCCGGGCTGAGCCGCCCCGGGAGCCGGCCCGAACGCGGTGTCCACCATCAGCGTGAGCAGGTCGTCCTTGGCCGGCACGTACCGGTACAGGGCCATCGTCGAGGCGCCGAGCTCGGCCGCGACCCGGCCCATGGACACCGATCCCAGCCCGTCGGTCACCGCCAGGTGGATCCCGGCGGCCACGATCCGCTCCAGGCTCAGCCCCGGCTTGGGACCCCGCCGCGGCCGCTCGGCCCGCCCCCAGGCCAGCACGATGCTCGGCGGCAGCGGCACCTCCGTGGCCGGCGCCGCCCCGGCACCGGCCGCTCCCCCGTCCCTGACCTGCTCGCTCATCCGACGTCACCTCCCGGCGGCGCAACAGCGTACAGGTTGCGCAGTTATTCGGTAACCCCGTTGACGCCGCCAGTCAACTGCGTATAGCTTACGCGTATTAGCGTACTAAATACACAGTAGATCGTACGCAGTAACGGTGCCCACGGCGCCGGGAGGAGGCAAGCCATGACGGCAGCGAGCGGCGGCCGCGGCCACGGCCCGGGCGGGCTGGCCATCGAGGCGGCCGGGCTGACCAAGTCCTACGGCCGCATCCAGCAGGCAGGCGGTGCGGGGTTCAGCGCGCTGCGCTGTGTCCCTGCTCACAGCCGGGGGAACAGGCGTCCCGGCTGCTCGCCGGATTCGTAGACCACCCAGGCCGGCCCGACGATCTCCGGATCCGGCGGGTGCGCCACCGCCGGGTCCTTGCCGGGGTAGTCCAGCTGGTGCAGCACCTGCTGGAGGGCACTGGTCCGGGCGCGCTTCTTGTCGTTGCTCTTGATCACCGTCCACGGCGCGTCCGCGGTGTCGGTGTAGAAGAACATGGCCTCCTTGGCCTCGGTGTACTCGTCCCACTTGGTCAGCGAGGCCAGGTCGGTCGGGCTGAGCTTCCACTGCCGCACCGGGTCGAGCTGGCGGATCACGAACCGGGTCCGCTGCTCCTGGCGGGACACCGAGAACCACAGCTTGACCAGCCGGATCCCGCTGCGCACCATCATCCGCTCGAGCTCCGGCGCCTGCCGGGTGAACTCCAGGTACTCCGCGGGCGTGCAGAACTCCATCACCCGCTCCACGCCGGCCCGGTTGTACCAGGACCGGTCGAACATGACGATCTCGCCGGCCGCGGGCAGGTGCCTGATGTACCGCTGGAAGTACCACTGGGTCTGCTCGCGCTCGGTGGGCTTCTCCAGCGCCACCACCCGGGACCCGCGCGGGTTGAGGTGCTCGGTGAACCGCTTGATCGTGCCGCCCTTGCCCGCCGCGTCCCGGCCCTCGAAGATCAGCACCAGCTTCTGCCCGGTCTCCTTGATCCAGGTCTGCAGCTTGAGCAGCTCGATCTGGAGCGCCCGCTTGACCTCGTCGTACTCGTCGCGGCTCATGCGCTCGGAGTAGGGGTAGTCCTCCCGCCAGGTCAGCACCGGCCGGCCGTCCGGGCTGATCAGCTCGGGGTCGTCGATCGAGATGTCGGACTCGTCGGCGAACTTGCCCAGGGTCCAGCCGGTCAGGTCACCCGCCGGGTCCGGCGCCACCATCAGCGGCTCGGCTGTACCGGATCCGTCCGGGCTCGCACTGCCCGGGCTCGCACTGCCCGGGCCCTCGCTGCCCGGGCTGGCCACGCTCGCCTGCCAGTCCGCTACCGCTTCGCCGCCGGTGCCGTTGCCGCTGGTCATCCAGGTTTCACCGCCGTCCGCGCGCCGTTGCCACTAGTGGCAGGGTAACTGGCCGGGGTGAACGGGCAGGGACGCCGCCGCTGGAGGTCCGTGCCCGGGGCGGCTGGCAGCAGTATGTCGAGGTGCAGGGCTTCGCCTCGCCGGTGTGGCAGAACGCCGCCGGCAGCTCGGTGGGCACCGCGTTCGTGGCCGCGTCGCAGGCCAGCAAGACGATCACCATCGGGCTGCCGCAGGCCGAGTTCGGCACGCCGGGCCCGGGCTGGGCGTTCACCGTGGTGCTGACCGGGCAGGACGGGTTCAGCCCGGACCAGGCCCGCGGGTTCACG
Organism: Streptosporangiaceae bacterium; assembly: GCA_036375995.1. Taxonomy (GTDB): domain Bacteria; phylum Actinomycetota; class Actinomycetes; order Streptosporangiales; family Streptosporangiaceae; genus DASVBE01. The sequence goes on from DASVBE010000104.1 coordinate 4,679, forward strand.
CCGACGCCCGGGGATTTCTCGTTCGGCGTCTGCGCGCCCGGCGGGAGCAGCCCGATCTGCGCCGTGGATCCCGGCACCGTGCCCAAGGCGGTGGACGTGCTGACCCCGGACGGGGTCAGCCAGGCCGCCGAACTGGACCCGACAGCCGGCCCGGTAACGATCGCCGGGGTCCCCGTGCCGGCCGGCCGAGCCAGCAGCGCTGGCTCGTGGCGGGCCGCGGCGCTGTTTTCCTGACGAGCGACGCCGGCGCGACGAAGGAGCGCCGAAGGAGCGAGGAGGGAAGGCAGCGCCCTCAAGCGGCCCGCAGCGAGCGGCTAGCACAGCTAATCCCCGATCCGGGGGCGGACAGGGCCCCCGATCCGTGGTGAAGTTCACTAAGCGGTAACTTCTGCGGCCCGGGGCTGGCGCTGCCCCGTACAGCACCGGAGGATTCAGTCCCATGGACCTGTCGCTCACCGAGGAGCAGCGCAGCT
>DASVBE010000157.1:0-7692 GCA_036375995.1 Streptosporangiaceae bacterium
GTGCTGTACATCGCGATGCGGTACGTGGCCGGCGGGGACTGCCACGGCCTGCTGAAACGCGAGCGCCAGCTGCCCGCCGCGCAAGTGGCCGCGATCATCTCGGCGGTCGCCTCGGCGCTGGACGCGGCACACGCGGCGGGCCTGGTGCACCGGGACGTCAAACCCGCCAACATCCTGCTGGACATCCGGCCGGGCCGGCCCAATCACGTCTACCTGTCCGACTTCGGGCTGAGCAAGGGCGCGCTCGCGGCAGCCAAGCTCACCCGGTCCGGCATGTTCCTTGGCACCCCGGACTACACCGCGCCAGAGCAGATCCAGGGTCAACCGGTCAGCGGCCAGGCGGATCAGTACGGGCTGGCCTGCACAGCCTTCGAACTGCTCAGCGGCGAGCCGGTCTTCATGCGCGAGCACGGCATGGCGATCATCTACGCGCATATGTCCGAGGCACCGCCCAGGCTGCAGAGCCGCCGGCCCGACCTGCCCGCCGCGGCCGACGCGGTGCTGGCCCGGGGGCTGGCCAAGGCGCCGGAAGACCGGTTCGGCAGCTGCCAGGAGTTCGCCGAGGCGCTGCGCCGCAGCCTGGACCTGGTCACCGTGCCGCCGGTGGCGCTGCCCGGTCCCACGCCGGCGCTGGCGGCCCCGGCCTGGGCTCCGGCCGGGCCCGCCGCGGTTCCGGCCTATCCGGCTCCGGCTGGGCCCGCCGCGGTTCCTTCCCATCCGGCTCCGGCGGCTGAGGCAGAGGCTGATCCGGCGCCCGCGGCCCCGGTTTCCCCGACCGGGGCTGCTCCGCCTCCGGTTGCTGTGGCCGGGGCTGCTCCGGTGCCAGTTGCTGCGTCCCAGGTCCCGGCCCCGGTGGCCGGGCCCGGCCAGATGCCGGCCGCGGCCCGGGTCACCGGGACCGCCGGACACCCTCCGTCGACCGGGCCCGGCCCCGGCAGCCAGACCGAGACGCTGCCCGTCCCCGGCGGCGGGACCCCGCCGGTTCCGGTCCCGGTTCCTGTCCCGCCGGGGCGCTCCATCAGCCGCCGTACCCTGCTGGTGACCGGCGCTGCCGCGGTCCCGGTGGCGGCCGGCGCGGGACTGGTCCTGTGGAAGGCACTGCGGCCCAGCCGGAACCCGCGCTGGCAGACCAGCGTGCCCGGCGGCCAGGCCGCGATGCTGGCCGCGGACGGCGACCTGGTTGTCGCCGCGGGCGGCCCGGCGGCCCACGCGCTGGACGCCAGCACCGGCCGGCCGAAGTGGTCGGCCAGGCTGGCGGACGGGACCGTCGCCGGGCTGGCCGTCACCCCATCGGTGGTGTACCTGGTCCTGGACCCGGCGGAGGTCTCGCCGTTCCTCGCCCTGAGCGCCAGTTCCGGGAGCCGGCTCTGGACCGCGCCGTTCGCTTCCCGCCACGGGCTGGTCACCACGCCCGGCTACGTCTACGTCGGGACCAGCGACTTGTTCGCGCTGCACAGCGGCAACGGCTCGCCGCAGTGGGACATCGTGACCCAGCTGAAGTCCAACGTGGTAACCCAGGCTGGGGTCCTTTACACGCTGGCCGCCGGGAGCGGTTCGCCCACCAGGCTGGGGGCCATCAACAGCGCGGACGGCACGTGGCGCTGGAGAGTCCCGGGGCCAGATAGCGGCCTGCTGGCCGCCGACGGCCGCGTGGTCTGCGCGGCCGAAGGGCCGGGCTCCGGTGACCCGGGCCGGCTCTGGGCCTGGCGGGCCAGCGACGGCAGCAAGCTGTGGCAGAGCGGGCCGGGTGGCTACGGCCCGCCCGCCATGGGGGGCGGGGCGGTGTACGCGGTCAGCCAGAACCGGAAGCTGACCGCCTTCCGTGCGGCCAGCGGGCACCGGCTGTGGAGCCACCCCGCTGACCCCCGGATCACCCCGGTGGTCAGCGGCCCGGTGGTGTACGCCGGTGACCCGTCCGGCGGCCTGCTCGCCCTGCGGGCCAGCGACGGCAAGCTGCTGTGGTCGGCCGGCCACGCGTTCAGCACCGGCCCGGTGGTGGCCGGCGGCTCGGTCTACGTCAGCAACGGCGTGGCGGTCTGGGCGTACACCGCCTGACGGCTGGCCGTCCCCGCGGCCGGACTCGCGGGAAGCCGCGGAAAGAGATCATTGCGCCGGGTGGCGGCTGGTCCGCACACTGCTGACGTGAACCAGTTGCCCGCGACACATGTCGTGCTCGGGGCCGGTCCCGTGGGCCGGTCCGTAGCCGCCGCTCTGGCCGCCCGCGGGGTCACCCCCGCGGTGGTCACCCGCTCGGGCACCGCCGTGCCCAGCGCATCGTCCACGGCAGCCGACATCAGCGACCCGGCGCAGGCCGCGGCCGCGGTGGCGGGTGCGCAGGTGGTGTTCCAGTGCACCTCGCCCGCCTACCATCGGTGGCCCGCGCAATTCCCGGCCCTGCAGGTCAGCGTGGTGGACGCGGCGGCAGCGGCCGGCGCGCTGCTGGTCGTGGCCGAGAACCTGTACGGCTACGGGCCCGGCACCGACCTGCTGACCGAGGACCGGCCGCTGACCGCGGCCACCCGCAAGGGCGCCGTCCGGGCCCGGCTGTGGCAGGACCTGGCCGCGGCTCACCAGGCCGGCCGGCTGCGGGTGGTGGCCGGGCGGGCGTCCGACTTCTACGGGCCCGGCGTGGGCGCGGGCTCCGTGGTCGGCGACAGGTTCTTCGGCGCGCTGCTCCGCGGCAAGCCCGCCGGGGTGCTCGGCGACCCGGACCGGCTGCACACCTACACGTACATCGGCGACTTCGGCGAGGCCCTGGTCGCCCTGTCGGAGACCGAGTCCACCTGGGGCCGGGCCTGGCACGTGCCCAGCGCCCCGGCCGTCACCACCCGGTCCTTCGCAGCCCAGGCCGCCGACCTGGCCGGAGTCGCTGTGCCCGCTACGGGGCCGCGGCTGCGCCGCCTGGCGCCGTGGCAGCTGCGCATGGTCGGCCTGGCCGTGCCGGCCGTGCGGGAGATGCCCGAGATGGTGTACCAGTTCGAGCAGGACTGGGTGGTCGACTACAGCGCCTACGCCGCCGCCGTGGGCGGGCGCGCCACCCCGATGCGCACCGCGCTGGCCGCGACCGTGGCCGCCCAGGCCGGTGCCACCCAGCCCGGGACCGTCCTGTCCGCGGCCGAGCTGCCTGCGCCGCCGGGCGGGCCAGCCGCGTGACCGGGCCGCGGGGGGCGGTGCTGCGGAAGCCCGGCGCGGACTGGGAGATCCACGAGCTGACCGTGGCCCCGCCGAAGGCCGGCGAGGTGCTGGTCAGGATGGCCTACGCCGGCCTGTGCCACTCCGACGAGCACATGCGGTTCAGCACCACGACCGAGCTGCCCGTGGTCGGCGGGCACGAGGGCTCCGGCGTGGTGCAGGAGACCGGGCCCGGGGTGACCGCGCTGGCGCCCGGCGACCACGTGGCGCTCACGTTCGTCGCGGTCTGCGGGCACTGCCGCTGGTGCGCCACCGACCGGGCCAACCTGTGCGAGGGCGCGGGCAGCATCAGCAGCGGCACGATGGCCGACGGCACCTACCGTTTCCACGGCACGGCGCCGCCGCTGGCCGGGCGGCCGCTGGGCAGCTACTGCCGGCTCGGCACCTTCGCCGAGTACGCGGTGGTGTCCCAGGACTCCTGCGTCAAGGTCGACCCGGACCTGCCGCTGGCCGCCGCCGCGCTGGTCAGCTGCGGGGTGCTGACCGGCTGGGGCGCGGCGGTGCGGACCGCGGGTGTCCGCCCCGGCGACACGGTGATCGTGGCGGGCGCAGGCGGGGTCGGCCTGTCCGCGGTCCAGGGCGCCCGGTACGCGGGCGCGACGGCGATCATCGCGGTCGACCCGGTCCCGGCCAAGCGCGAGCTGGCCCGCGCGCTTGGCGCCACGCACGCCGCGGCCGGGCTGGACGAGGCGGCCGGGCTGGCCGCGGCGGCGAACCCGGTGCCGGGCGGGGCCGACGCGACGATCGTGTGCGCGGGCGACGTGACCGCGGCGATGGTCACCGGGGCGTTCGCGGCGACCGGCAAGGGCGGCGCGGTGGTGCTGGCCGGGCTGTCCCGGGACCCGGACGAGCTGACCATCCACCTTCCCGGCTCGGTCCTGGCCCGCACCGAGCGGCGGGTGCTCGGCTGCTACTTCGGCTCCTGCAACCCGGTGCGCGACATCCCGCTCGTGCTCAGCCTGTACCAGCGGGGCGAGCTGCAGCTGGACGAGCTGATCAGCGCCCGCTACCGGCTGGAGGACATCACCGCAGGCTACGCCGACCTGGCCCGCGGCCGGAACGCCCGCGGGCTGATCGCCTTCATGGATAGCTGAGCACGGCCGTGCCATAGTCCTGACTATGCCGATTTTCGACGATCTCGAAGCCGAGCAGGAGCAGCTGCACGCCATGCTGGCCGGGCTGAGCGAGGACCAGTGGCTGGCTCCGTCGGCGGCCGCCGGGTGGAGCGTCGCCGACGTGGTGCTGCACCTGGCCCAGACCGAGGAGGGCGTGGTCGCCAGCGCGGCCGGGCGGATGGTGGGCCCGGCCGCCGACCGCAGCGAGCTGAGCGTGGATGAATGGGCGGACAAGTGGGTCAGGGCCGAGCGGGCCGCGCCCGCCGAGGTGCTGGCGCGGTGGGACGAGGCCCGGCGCGGCGCGGTGGCCGCGCTGCGGTCCGCGGAGCCCGGCCAGCCGCTGCCCTGGGTCGGGCCGCCGCTCAAGCCGGCCACGCTGGCCACCACCCGGCTGGCCGAGCACTGGGCGCACGCGCTGGACATCGCCGACCCGCTGGGCCTGCCCTACCCGGACACTGACCGGCTGCGCAACGTGGCCTGGCTGGCGCAGCGCACGCTGCCGTACGCGTTCGCGATGGCCGGGCAGGAGCTGCCCGGGCCGGTGTTCTGCGACCTGACCGGCCCGGACGGCACGCCGTGGCCGATCGGCCCGGCGGACGCCGAGTCGGTGATCAGCGGCCCGGCGGCCGCGTTCTGCCGGGTCGCCGCCCAGCGGCTGGCGCCCGGCGACTCGGGGCTGACGACGACCGGGCCGTTCGCCGCGGAGGCACTGCGGGTGGCCCGGACCTACGCGGCGTGATGGGCCTGGGCTGGCGGCCCGCTGCAGATCACGCGTAATCCGTCAGGACGGGCTGGCGCCGTCGCTGCCTTCAGCCTCGCGGCGGGCCCGGGCGCGGCGCTTGCCCTCGTGCATGGCCTGGACCCGGGCGACCGGGATCGTGTGGCCGTGGCTGATCAGGCCCGGATGGATGGTCTGGCGGGCGGGCAGCAGGTCCGCCCACAGGTCGCCGCCGGCCAGCCGGGCAGGCACGGTGCGGATCGTGAAGTCCGCGGTCGTGACCTGGTCCAGGTCCTCCCAGCGGACCGGGAACGAGACCGGCAGACCGGGGCGCAGCCGCGGGCTGTAGGCGGCCACGACGGTCGCCCCGTGGGCCCGGGTCGAGTCCAGGAACACCTTGCCGGCCCGGTCCTCGCGGATGAACGCGGTAGTCACCAGGTCCGGGTCGAGCTTCTCGGCGCGGGCCGCGATGGCCCGGGTGGCCGCGGCCAGGTCCTCGGGTGTGGCGTGGGCGGGGATGAAGATGTGCACGCCCTTGGACCCGCTGGTCTTCACCGCGCCGGCCAGCTTGGCCTCGTCCAGCACCTCGCGGACCAGGTGCGCGGCGCGGACCGCAAGCCGGAACGGGTCCTGGCCCTCGGGCGGGTCGATGTCGATGACCATGAACCGCGGCAGGTGCGGGGTGTCCGCGTAGGCCAGCGAAAGGTGGTACTCCACCGCGCGCTGGTTGCCGAACCACAGCAGCGTGCGCCGGTCGTTGGCCAGCGCGTAGGTCACCTCGCGGTGCGCGCTGTCCGCCCATAGCCGGACCTTCGGCACCCAGTCCGGGGTGTACTTGGGCAGGTTCTTCTGCATGAACGGGTCCTGGCCGCGGAGCACCCGGATCACCGACAGCGGCCTGTTTCTGAGTTCGCTGGTGAACGGGACATGCACGGCGTCCAGGTAGTCGATCAGGTCACGCTTGGTCGCCTGCGCGCCGTCGAACAGCGGCTGGTCCAGGTTGGTGAGCGCGACCCCGTCGCGTTCCTCCTTGGCGGCAGCCATCAGGCCACCCTAGCCGCGGCCGATGAACGGCATCTCGGTTGCGGTGATGGTCAGGAACTGCACGTTGGCGTCCAGCGGCAGGCTGGCCATGTAGCACACGGCCGAGGCCACGTGCCGGGGGTCGAAGGTCGGCTCCGGCCTGACCGAGCCGTCGGCCTGGCGGGCGCCGCGGCTGATCGCGGCGGTCAGCTCGGTCGCCGCGTTGCCGATGTCGATCTGCCCGCAGGCGATGTCGTGGCCGCGGCCGTCCAGCGAGATCGACTTGGTCAGGCCGGTGATCGCGTGCTTGGTCGCGGTGTAGCCGACGCTGCCCGGCCGGGGCACGTGCGCGGAGATCGAGCCGTTGTTGATGATCCGGCCGCCGCGGGGCTGCTGCTCCTTCATCGCCTTCACCGCGTGGTGCGCGCACAGGAACGAGCCGGTCAGGTTGGTGGCCACGATCTTCTCCCAGTCCGCCGGGCTCAGCTCGTCCACCGCGCCCGGCGTGCCGAACGTGCCCGCGTTGTTGACCAGCAGGTCGACCCGGCCCCAGCGGGCGCGGACCGCTTCGAACAGGGCCTGCACCGACTCGTCCGAGGTGACGTCGGTGGGGTGGGCGAGGGCCTGGCCGCTGCTGCTGGCACTGGCGATGGCTTCCTGGAGCGGGTTCGCGCGGCGGCCGGCCGCGGCCACCCGCCAGCCTCCGGCCAGCAGGGCCCGGGCGATCTCCCGGCCGATCCCGGAGCCTGCGCCTGTCACCACGGCCACGCCGGCGTCTGCCATCGGGTTCCCTCCAGGCGGTGCGCATGAGGTGCTGCTGGGGCGGGACTGCCCTCGGGTGGATCATAGGCGGATGCCGATGTTCTCCTTCGAGGGCCGTTCGCCGCGGGTCACCACCAGCGCCTGGATCGCGCCCACCGCCACGCTGGTCGGGGACGTGACCGTGGAGGACGAGGCCTCGGTCTGGTACGGCGCGGTGCTGCGGGCCGATTTCGGGCCGATCATCGTGCGGCGCGGCGCGAACGTGCAGGACGGCTCGGTCCTGCACGGCGGGGCCGACCCGGTGACCGAGGTGGGGGAGGGCGCCACGATCGGGCACCTGTGCGTGGTGCACGGCTGCGTGATCGGCGCCGAGGCGCTGATCGGCAATGGGGCGACCGTGCTGGACGGCGCGGTGATCGGCGCGCGGGCACTGGTCGCGGCCGGGGCGACGGTACCGCCGGGCCTGGCCGTGCCGGACGGCATGCTGGCCGTGGGCGTGCCGGCCAGGGTGGCCGGGGAGGTCCGCGGCGGCGCGCTGGAGTGGGTGCAGACCAACCCGGAGGTGTACCGGGAGCTGGCCCGGCGGCACGCGGCCGGGGTCCGCCCGGCGGCTAGGCGCTAGGAGCCCGGCGCGGCCGGGCTGTCCGGCTCGGCGTGCAGGACGAAGAACAGGAAGCACCCGTTGGCGCAGAGCTTGCGGTAGCCCTCGGGGTCGATCTCGCGGGCCTCGGGCACCGGCTGCGGCTCGCTGATCACCGAGATCCGGAATCCGGCCGCGGTGAAGGCGTCGGTCATCGCATGCACCGGCCGGTGCCAGAAGCTCAGCAGCGCGGTCTGGCCGCCCATGGTCCATTCCTCGGTCGCCCGGTAGGTCGCCAGGTA
>DASVBE010000172.1:0-2502 GCA_036375995.1 Streptosporangiaceae bacterium
CCCTCGGCTCGTGGTTGCCAGCCACGAACGTACGGGCGGCCGCCGGTGATGTGATCCCGCTGCGGAGCCGGTTTCCGGCACCCGTCCCGGTACCGGAGAGGGAGACACCACCCACGGCGGAGCGGGTCAGGCGAACGGGGCGTCCCCGGGCACCACGAGCCCGGACTCGTAGGCGAGCACAACGGCCTGCACCCGGTCACGCAGGCCGAGCTTCATCAGAATGGCGCTCACATGGCTCTTCACTGTCTGCTCGGCCAGGTGCAGCCGGGCGGCGATCTCGGTGTTGGTCAGGCCACGGGCCAGCAGGCGGAAGACCTCGCCCTCGCGCGGGGTCAGCGCCGACAGTCCCGGCGGCGGCGACAGTCTCGCGCGGGTGGCGAACTCGGCGATCAGCCGGCGCGTCACCTGGGGAGCGAGCAAGGCGTCCCCGGCCGCGACCACCCGGATCGCTTCCAGGATCTGCGCGGGCGCCGCGTCCTTGAGCAGGAAACCACTGGCGCCCGCCCGCAGCGCCTCGTACACGTACTCGTCGAGGTCAAAGGTGGTCAGCACCAGCACATACGGCGCCGCCGCCAGGGACTGCAGCTGACGTGTCGCGTCAATGCCGTTCAGCACCGGCATGCGGACATCCATGAGCGCCACGTCGACGGGCTGGCTCGCGGCGAGCCGGACGGCCTCGCGCCCGTCACCAGCGGCCCCAACCACCTCCATGTCCGGCTGCGCGGCGCACATCGCGGAGAACCCCAGCCGCACCACGGGCTGATCGTCCGCGATGAGGATCCGGATCGCGCTCATGTGGCGGGCTCCGGCAGCGGGATGACGGCGGCGACCTCGAACCCGCCGCCGGGAAGTGCGCCTGCCTGCGCCCTGCCGCCGAGCGCGGCCACCCGCTCGGCGATGCCGCGCAGCCCGAACCCGCCCCCCGGCGGTTCTGCCGACGCGCCGCCGTCCCGTTCCGGGGCTGCGCGCCCGTGCTCTTCCGGCCGCGCGGGCCCAGGCCCTGGCCCGGGCCCAGGCCCAGGCCCGGGCCCGCCGTCGTCGCGCACGGTCACCCGCAGGTCCCCGCCAGCCACGCGGACGCTGACCCGTACCCGGCTGCCCGGGGCGTGCCGGCGCGCGTTGGTCAGGGCCTCCTGCACGATCCGGTACACGCAGACCTGCATGAACCCGGGCAGTTCTGGACCGCCCACCGCGAGTTCCAGGGTGACGTCCGTGCCGTGGCCCTGCTGGCTTTCCACCAGCTCGGCCAGGCCGTCAAGACGGGGTAGCGGTGCTCCCGCGGCCGGCGCCCCCGGCTCCCTGAGCGCCCCCAGCACCGTCCGCAATTCGGTCAGCGCGGTCCTTGCCTGGTCCGCGATCTCGTCGAACGCGGTCACCGCAGCGGGCGGCAGCGTGCCGGTCACATAGGAGGCGGTCGCCGCCTTGACCGCGATCAGTGACACGTGATGCGCGACCACATCATGCAGTTCGCGCGCCAGTTCCACGCGCTCCCGGCTGGCCGCATCCCGGTCACGCAGCGCGCGCAGCCGGGAAGCCGCGGCCTGCTGCTCGGCACGGGCCTGCCGGCGGGCGCGGATGTTCTCCCCTACCCCCCAGGCTACGATGGCGATCGCTGCCTCGGCGGCTGTCGCGTCCCAGGGCACCGGGTTGCGCGTGCCCGGGAGGAACACCGCCACCACGATCACCAGTTCCGTCGCGGCGAGTGCGCCGACCGCGGCGGCCCGCGGCAGCAGCAGCGGGCAGAGCGCGAGGGTGAGCAGCCAGACCAGCACCAGCACAGGGGTCCACGACAGGCGGCCGAACAGCAGCATGCCCGCCTGCGCCGTCAGCATGATCGCCAGCGCTGCGGCCGGGCCGCGGCGCAGCGCAGCCAGCGGTGCGGTGGCGGCCACCGCGGCTGCTACGGCGACACGGCCGCTGACGGTGGGATGGTGCTGCAGACCGGACACCACCGCGGCCACAGTGACGGCGGTGGCGGCGGCGAGCCGGGCGGCCCGCCGGTGCCACCACTGCTGCCCGGCCGCGAGCGCACGGGCCACCAGCATGCCTGGCCAGGCCATGCCGGGTGCCGCTGTGGGCGTACCCGGGCGCTGGCCGGGCGGGGCCGCTGCCAGAGGCCAGCGGACGGTCATCCGCATGTCCCCAGCATGCCCGACCCGCGGCTGCGTCTCATCCCGCCCTTGAGGGTGGGCTCCCCCTACCCGCGTAGGGGACGGCGGTGGCGAGCGCCGCCGGCCCGGCCGGGCCCAGCCGCCCGGCCGGGTTCGCCAGGCTAGTTCTGGCAGCCCGGGATGGTGCCGTGCGGGCTGCAGTTGTCCGGGGTGTTGAAGGCGACCAGGGTGAACCGCAGCGTGACGCTGCCGGCCCCGGAGTTCACGATGCCGCCGCCCGCCTGTGCGGCGTTGTTGAACGTCACCCGGTCAGCGGTGAGCACCATGGCGCCCTGGTTGAAGATCCCGCCGCCCGTCGCTTTTGCGCTGTTGCGGCTCACCGTGGTGCGGC
>DASVBE010000201.1:0-6491 GCA_036375995.1 Streptosporangiaceae bacterium
GGCAGCCCCGGGACGGCCGCGGTGCCGACCGGGTCGCCGCAGCAGATCGCGATGGCGATGCTGGGTTCGTACGGCTGGTCGTCCAGTGAGTTCAGCTGCCTGGACCAGCTGTGGACCCGGGAAAGCGGATGGAATCCGCAGGCGGCCAATCCCTACAGCGGGGCCTTCGGCATCCCGCAGGCGCTGCCCGGCTCGAAGATGGCCAGCGCCGGCGCGGACTGGGCCACGAACCCCGCTACCCAGATCCGCTGGGGTCTGGGTTACATCCGGGAGATGTACGGCTCTCCCTGCGGTGCCTGGTCGCACGAACTCGCGACCGGCGCGTATTAGGCGAGGGGAATCAAATCTGTGAAAACTGTCGTTAAGCGCGCCCTCGTGGCGCCGCTGATCACGGTGGCCGCAACTCTGCCCGCGGTCGCCATGCACCCGGCCGCCGCGGGCGCGGCGGTCACCAGCCAGTCGGTGGCCACCGGGTTCGCGGTGGTCGACCACAAGGCGGCCGGCCAGGAGCCCAGCGCGGTTACCGCTGCGGGGCGCACGCATCACCGTCCGCGGCACCCGCGCCGGTACTGGGCCTTCGTGTGGGCCAGGCACCAGCACGGTGCGCCGTACTGCTGGGGCGGTACCGGCGGCTGCTTCGACTGCTCCGGCCTGGTGATGGCGGCCTACCGGCACGTGCACCTGTATTTCGGCCGGGACACGTTCGACATGCTGGGCAGTGGCCGGCTGGTCCGGGTCAGTGCCCGGCACGCCAGACAGGGTGACCTGGCCTTCTTCGGGACCGGTCACGTCGAGCTGGTCGCCCGGCCGGGATTCACCTACGGGGCGCTGCACTCCGGCGCCCCGGTGAGCTGGCACCGGATCACCCGGTGGTTCCACCCGACGATGTACTTCCACGTCAGGGGATCGCACTAGCGGCAGCTCCGCGCCCGGCCCGTTCCGCGTTCCGCGGGGCGGGCCGGGCGTCCTTTTTCTGCCCGGCTGAGGGCCGGTGCTAGCGCCCCGGCGGCCGGGTCATGGCGAGCACGTCGAGCGCGGCGTCCAGCTGCTGCTCGGTCAGGTCGCCGCGGGTCACGTGGCCGCGGGAGATCACGACCTCGCGGATGGTCCGGCCGGTTTCCAGCGCCTCGTGCGCGACCGCGGCGGCGGCCTCGTAGCCCAGATACCGGTTCAGCGCGGTGACGATGGCGGGGGAGGACTCGGCCAGCCAGCGCAGCCGGGCCGGGTCCGCTTCGATTCCCGCCACGCACTTGCGGGCGAGCAGTTCGGTCACCGCGGCCAGCAGGCTGATCGATGACAGCAGGTTCCTGGCGATCACCGGGAGCATGACGTTGAGCTCGAAGTTGCCCGCCGCGCCGGCGAACGCCACCGCCGCGTCGTTGCCGATGACCTGGGCGCAGACCTGGCAGGCCGCCTCGCAGATGACCGGGTTGACCTTGCCCGGCATGATCGACGAGCCGGGCTGCAGGTCCGGGATGCGGATCTCGGCCAGCCCGGCCCGCGGGCCCGAGCCCATCAGCCGCAGGTCGTTGCAGATCTTGTAGAGCGACACCGCGGTGGTGCGCAGCACGCCGCTGGCCGCCACCAGCCCGTCCCTGGACCCGGCCGCCTCGAAGTGGTTCGCGGCCTCGGTCAGCGGCAGGTCCAGGTCAGCGGCCAGGCGGGCGATCACCGCGGCCGCGAACCCGGCCGGGGCGTTCAGCCCGGTGCCGACCGCGGTCCCGCCCAGCGGGAGCTCGCCGGCCTGCGGCAGCACCCCGGAGACCCGGGCGAGGTCCTTGCGGATGGCCGCGGCGTACCCCCCGAACTCCTGCCCCAGCGTGACCGGGACCGCGTCCATCAGGTGCGTGCGGCCGCTCTTCACGTAATCCCTGAACTCGCCGGCCTTGCCTTCCAGGGTCCGGGCGAGCTCGTCCAGCGCGGGCTGCAGCCGCCGGGCCAGCAGCCAGCAGGCCGCCAGGCCGATGGCCGACGGGAACACGTCGTTGGACGATTGGGACGCGTTGACGTGGTCGTTGGGGTGGACTGGGCGGCCGAGCTGCCTGGTTGCCAGGGTGGCGATCACCTCGTTCGCGTTCATGTTGCTGGAGGTGCCGGACCCGGTCTGGAAAACGTCGATGGGGAACTGGCCGAGGTGCTGGCCGGCCGAGATCTCGGCAGCAGCGTCATGGATGGCACCGGCCATGTCCGGCGGCAGGACGCCCAGGTCCTTGTTGACGGCGGCGGCGCAGCCCTTGATCGAGGCCAGCGAGCGGATCAGGACCGGGTGCAGCGGCTCGCCGGAGACCGGGAAGTTCTGCACCGCGCGCTGGGTCTGCGCGCCCCACAGTGCGTCCGCGGGCACCTGGACCTCGCCCATCGAGTCGTGCTCGGTGCGGAATCCGGCCTCGGTGCCCGTCACGGCGCCCTCCTGACTGGTGCTCGCTAGCTTCGTGCGGAGCCGATCGTCAGCACTGGCCCGCCGGGATCGGCGAAGAAATCGTTACCCTTGTCGTCGACGACGATGAACGCGGGGAAATCGCGCACCTCGATCCGCCACACCGCCTCCATGCCCAGTTCCTGGTACTCCAGTACCTCGACCTTGGTGATGCTCTCCGCGGCCAGCTTGGCCGCGGCGCCGCCGACCGAGCCCAGGTAGAAGCCGCCGTGCCGGCGGCACGCGTCGGTCACCGCGGCCGACCGGTTGCCCTTGGCCAGCATCACCATCGACCCGCCCGCGGCCTGGAAGGAGTCCACGTAGGAGTCCATCCGGCCGGCCGTGGTCGGGCCGAACGACCCGGACGCGTAGCCCTTGGGCGTCTTGGCCGGGCCGGCGTAGTAGACCGCATGGTCGCGCAGGTACGCGGGCATCGGCTCGCCTGCGGCCAGCCGCTCGGCGATCTTCGCGTGCGCGATGTCCCTGGCCACCACCATCGGGCCGGTCAGCGCCAGCCGGGTCCTGATCGGGTACTTGCTGAGCTCGGCGCGGATCTCGCTCATCGGCCGGGACAGGTCGATCCGGACCACGTCGTCGTCCAGGTCCGCCTCGGTGGTCTCGGGCAGGTACCGGGCCGGGTCGGTCTCCAGCCGCTCGAGGAACGCGCCTTCCGCGGTGATCTTGCCGACCGCCTGCCGGTCGGCCGAGCAGGACACCGCGATCGCCACCGGGCAGGACGCGCCGTGCCGGGGGAGCCGGATCACCCGCACGTCGTGGCAGAAGTACTTGCCGCCGAACTGGGCGCCGATCCCGGTCTCCCGGGTGATCTGCAGCACCTCCTGCTCCAGTTCCAGGTCGCGGAACCCGTGCGCGGCGGGAGAGCCCTCCCGCGGCAGCGTGTCCAGGTACCGGGCCGAGGCGTACTTGGCGGTCTTCAGCGCGTACTCGGCGCTGGTCCCGCCGATCACCACGGCCAGGTGGTACGGCGGGCAGGCGGCGGTGCCCAGCGAGCGGATCTTCTCGGTCAGGAACGCGCGCATCCCGGCCGGGTTGAGAACCGCCTTGGTCTGCTGGTACAGGAACGACTTGTTGGCCGAGCCGCCGCCCTTGGCCATGAACAGGAACTTGTACTCGCCGCCGCCGGTGGCGTACAGCTCGATCTGCGCGGGCAGGTTCGAGCCGGTGTTCTTCTCGTCCCACATGGTCAGCGGGGCCAGCTGGGAGTAGCGCAGGTTGAGCTGGGTGTACGCGTCGTAGACACCGCGGGCGATGTGCTCTTCGTCCCGGCCGTCGGTCAGCACATTCTGGCCGCGCTTGCCCATCACGATCGCGGTGCCCGTGTCCTGGCACATCGGCAGCACCCCGCCCGCCGCGATGCACGCGTTCTGCAGCAGGTCCCGGGCCACGAACCGGTCGTTGCCGCTGGCCTCCGGGTCTTCCAGGATGGACCGCAGCTGGCGCAGGTGCCCGGGCCGCAGCAGGTGCTGGATGTCCCGCATGGCCGCCATCGTCAGCTCGGTCAGCACGCCGGGCTCCACCTCGAGGAAGTCCCGGCCGAGCGCGCTGCGGGCGGTCACCCCGTCCGGGGTCACCAGCCGGTACTCGGTGTCGTCGGGACCCAGCGGCAGCAGGTCGGTGTAACGGAACTCGGGCATGGCGGCGCATCTTCCTGGTGGCAGCGGCGTACTTGCGGCAGCGGGCGGCCGGCCAGCCGGGTTTCCGGCAGGCCAGCCGGACCATGGACGCAGACCATCGTAGATCGCGCCGCTTTCCCCGCAGACCCGGCGGGCCCGGGACTAAGCAGGAATGATGGCGATGACCGGGGGTAGGTCGGCGGCAACCGAGAACGGCGCCTTCCGGGCGGCGCCGGGTAAGGATGGGGCACGCATGAGCATTCCGGATTCCGGCCCTGGCCTGGGCCTGGATGGCGCTGCGGACGCCGGGATCGGCCCGGTCGACGGCCAGCGGCAGGTCGACATGACCGAGGCGGCCCGCCAGCTGCAGCAGGCCGCGCACGACGCGACCGTGGCCTACGACTGCATCGGCCTGGGTGAGCTGGCCCGGGCGCAGACCTACGCGATCACCGCCCGGGCCGCGGCGGACGCCGCGGAGGCGTTCCTGCGGGCCGCTCTGGGCGGGCCGGCCCGGCAGGACGAGGGAGACATCGCCGGCGGGTTCTGATCCCGCGAGCAGGCTGGCCGGCCCTGGGGGATGCGGCCAGCCTTCCCGCTGCCGTAATCCTGAAATCTGACTAATGTGTGACTCACACACATATTTGGTGGCGAGTACAGGCACCGGGAGGAAAGAGCGATGGCGCAGGCCACGGGCACGTTCACGGTGAAGTCCTGGGAGGAGAACAGCTACGCCGAGCTGGATAGCCCGGTGAAGCTGACCGAGGCCAACGTGGCTTTCGGCTACGACGGCGACCTGGACGGCAGCAGCAGCGCGCGGACGCTGATGTTCTACAAGGCGGACGGCACCGCGGAGTACACCGGCCTGGAGCTGATCACCGGCCGTCTGGCCGGCCGGGCCGGGAGCTTCGTGGTGCGCGGCACCGGCGGGTACGGCAGCAACGTCGCCACCACCCAGTGGCAGGTCGTCGAGGGCTCGGGCACCGGCGAGCTGCGCGGGCTGCGCGGGTCCGGCGCCGCGGTGGCCGATCAGCCCACCGGCGGGCACTTCACGCTCGACTACGAGCTCGGCTAAGCCCGCGGTGCCGCCCGGCCCATCCGCCGCACAGCCCGTTGACCAGGCGGCGAACCTGCTCGGCGCGCTGTCGCTGGTCATCACGGACCGCACCGCCGAGGCCATGGCCGGAGCGGGTGGCCGGCCCGAGACGGCCGCCGTGGCGCTGTCCGCGCTGGTGCATTTCCTCGACCACCCGTCGGTCGACCGGCTCCGCCAGGTGCTCGGGCTGACCTCGTCGGGCACGGTGCGGCTGGTGGACCGGCTGGTGGCGGCCGGCTACCTGGAGCGGGGCCCGGGGCCTGACGGCCGGACCACGTCGGTTGCGCTGACCGGGGCCGGCCGGGCGGCTGCTCTTGGAGTTGCCGCGGCCCGCGCTGAGGTGCTGGACGGTGCGCTGGCGGTGCTGTCCCCGGCCGAGCGGGAGGCGTTCGGCGTGCTGGCCGGCAAGGTCCTGACCAGGCTGATCCGCCCGCCGGGTGCCACCCGGTGGATGTGCCGGCTGTGCGACACCGGGAGCTGCCGGGCCGCGGCCGGCGGCTGCCCGGTGACCAATGCCGCCCGCGAGCGCTACGCCGGCTGAGTGCTACGGGAGTGGGCGCTACGGGAGCCGGGCGCTAAGGGAGCCGGGCGCGCAGCCTGTCCTGCTCGCTGATCCGCTCGGCCAGCGCCGCGAAGTCCTCGGCGTACAGCACCGGGCGGCAGCCGGCCGCCAGCTCGCTCGCGCTCAGCGCCTGGTCGTGCACGGCCCACCAGCGGCCGGTCTGGCTGACCCAGGTGCTCCAGCCGGCGCCGTGGCCGGCTCCCTTGGCGCCATAGGCGGCGTAGGCGTCCTGGGCGGGTACGGTCGTCACGGTTCGGTGTCCTTCCGGTGCAGGTTTCAGCAGTCCCTGCGCCCGGCCGGATCCGGCCGGGCGCCTGCCAGCCCTGCGTTGCCCGGCGCGGCAGCGGTGGCGTGCGTTTCTACTGATGAGAACGGACGCCGGCCCCGGCGGGTTCGGGTGCACCGGCGAGAACGCTGTCCTCGGCGCTGTCCCGGGGGCTGTCCTGGGGGCTGTCCCCGGTGGCGGCGGGCAGGGTGACCGTGAGGCGCAGCCCGTGCGGTGTGCTGAGGGCGGCGCTGGCCAGGCCGTCGTGGGCGGCCGCGACCGCGCTGACGATGGCCAGGCCCAGCCCGGAGCCCGGCCGGTGCGCGGGGGCCTCGCCACGGTAGAACCGGTCGAAGATCCGGTCCAGCTGGCCGGGGGGAACGCCCGGGCCGCGGCCGCTCCTCCCGGCGGGTGCCTGGCCGACATGGCCATGGCCACCGCGGATGCCCTGCAGAAGGCGGGCCTCGTCAGCCGCGGCGCGGAGTCGGTGCGGATCGAGCCGCTGCCGGACGGCAGCTACC